>CALGTK010000161.1 GCA_937904325.1 uncultured Planctomyces sp. | reverse complement strand
CTCTGCATTCACTCGGTCAGACCAATCTTTACATCAGCGATCTGACTGTGAATTCCTTTCGAGCCATTTCCGGCTCACACGTCACACCTCTGTATCAGTTCCTTCAGAAAGGTACTCACCATGACGCGCACATTTCTAAACGACGAAAACGGTTTCATCATCTCGGCAGAACTGATGCTGGTCATCACGCTGATGTTCTGTGCTGCTGCCGTAGGCTGGGCCGCAGTCCGCGACGCACTGGTTAACGAGCTCAACGACGTTTCACACGCCATTGGAGCGGTCAGCCAGAGCTACTCTGTCACCGGCTTCAAGAAAGAGAAGCTCATCGGCAAGCCACACGCTCAATGCTCTGGTTTCGGTTTCAACGACGACGCTGACGAGTGCGACTGCAAGATCATCGAGTACGTCGATGTCTGCGGTAAGAACGATCCGAGCACTGGTGACCGCGAATAATCCACGGCGGCTATCAACTTGACGACATTCGGCATTCAGTCGACCAACCACTGACCGGGTGATTCACTGCAGACTTTCATGCGTCTGCCGCCTGCCTCTCACTTCATTTCTCAGTGTTCCTCACACTCACTTTTCTGGAGACACCCCTATGTTGCGCAACCTTCTTAACGACGAAAACGGTTTCATTGTCTCTGCAGAACTGATGCTCGTCATCACGCTCATGTTCTGTGCTGCTGCCGTAGGCTGGGCCGCAGTTCGAGACGCACTGGTCAACGAGCTCAACGACGTTTCACACGCCATCGGAGCGGTCAGCCAGAGCTACTCGGTAACTGGCTTCAAGAAAGAGAAGCTCATCGGCAAGCCACACGCTCAATGCTCTGGTTTCGGTTTCAACGACGATGCTGACGAGTGCGACTGTAAGATCATCGAGTACGTCGATGTCTGCGGTAAGAAAGATCCAAGCACTGGCGACCGCGAGTGACTTCACTGCTTCGTCTTAGTTGACGAGAGTCGAAATCTCGTCAACGAGTACCAGTTCGGATGGGCATGTCCCCGAAAGACCTGCCTGTCCACTTATTCAACCCACCTCTTTGCGGCCCATCTTTCCGCGATCATTCCTATTCAAACTCGAGGACATCCTCATGTTCAACAAACTTATTCACGACGAAAACGGTTTCGTGATCTCTTCAGAATTAATGCTGATCATCACCTTGATGTTCTGTGCCGCAGCCGTTGGCTGGGGTGCTGTTAAGGACTCTCTGGCTAACGAGCTGAATGACGTTTCCAATGCGATCGGCGCAGTCAGCCAGGGCTACCACGTAACAGGATTCAGAAAGAACAAACAATGGGGCAAGCCACACGCAGAATGTGCAGGTTTTGGATTCAACGACCGAGCTGACGAATGCGACTGCCAGATTCTTGAGTATGTCGACAGTTGCGGTAAGGACGATCCAAGCACATTAATGATGACCGAAGGTGGAGATTGGACAGACTGATAGCGAAGCCCCCGGTAAGCTCGATTAAAACCAGTGACGATTCTCGATTGTTGGCTGACCGTGAGAGACATCACCCACTGTCGATCATACAGAGTTGTCACAAGATTCGTGGAAGGGACTTCGGAGTGGCAACACCGCCGCTTCGGAGTCCTTTTCTTTTGCGCTGAGGGTTACTCGTCGCATTGCATGCTCACACCGATGAATTGAGCTCATTGGCTCACAATAGCGCTAAGCAGGCTTCACGCCTTTACGTTTACTGTCGCCAGTATGCTTTACAATTTGTAGTTTGACGGCCCGCTGATCAAAACGACTGTTCAGAAAAAGACAACAGACCGTAAATGCATTAAACAGGCTTGAATTGTGAAGATTCCGTGTCCCGAAACTGGCCAGTCGAACGTCCGAAAGACGAAACGGGCACGCCGACTGCATCAGGTCCTTCAGGTCGACACAAACGGCTGACAAGTGTTTCAGGTTTCGCCCGGTATTTACCCGAGCGATTGGCTGCTGAAGACACAAATCAACCAGTCGGTCATTCGTGATTTGCTCGGTGAATCACAACTCTCTCACACGCAGACTCTCTCACACAACTCGCAATGAGAACCTTCGATGTAGCGCAACCCGCACGTCGTGACAGGATATTGATCCGTCGTGGATCGTTTTCTGGACGAGCGAACTGTTGCAGCCATCGACATGCTCTCGCCCCGGCTCAACGCTTCTGAGGCCGGATTTGCTACGAGTGTCGAGAAGGCCTTCGTGAACTTGCAGTTCAACGATCTCTCGGTGCCAGCCCACGCTGGCTGAACTTTTCTCTCGCGGCTTTTTCGGTCTGGCAATGTTCTCTCGGCGTTTCCAGAACTCTCTCACACTCGCTTAAAGGGGACACTCAATGAAATATCTCAAATGGCTTCACGAAGATGAAGCAGGGTTCATTATCTCGGCCGAGATGGTCCTGGTAATGACGATCGGCGTTCTGGCGATGGTGGTCGGACTGACTGCTGTCCGAGACTCCGTCACTCACGAGATGAATGACATCTCGCATGCCTTTGGAACTGTTTCGCAAAGTTACAACGTGACCGGTCTCCACAAGGGTTCCGACTACGGTGGCCATGCCTGCATTACAGGCTTCGGCTTTAACGACAGCACCGACGAATGCGATTGTAATGTCATCGAACTTGTTGACGTGTGTGGCAAAGATGACCCCAGCTATGGGGACGACGAGTAATCGACAACGCACCCTTCCTTCCGACTCGACCGCAACGACATCGGACAGTCGTTAAGCAACTCCACTTCTGAGTTATGGACAACACATCGAGTCACAAAGTTACGAACCCCTTCCAGGATTCATCTACCAGTCGAAGACGCCTTCGGGATGCACTCTGCATCCCGAAGGTCCCGCCTCGGCGGAATGGACAGGACAGAAAGTAAGCAGACGACCGAACCAGCTTCGAGCATTGGTAAGAGTTTCGACGCTACTTTCGATCGGACGCCACTTTCTATCGGATGTCTGTTTCGGGCTGGCCACTAGCGAACTGTCTCATCGCAGGCCGCAGGAATAGCAGTCCCGTCCACGTCGCCGAACACATCAACGAGCTGATTCAGATGTCAGCAGCCTTCTCGAAGGCAATCTCGCGACGAATGCAACGAATCACTCACTGCTTTTTTGCATTTCTCTCTCACGCTCGCGCTTAATCAAGGGGAACTCAAGATGACTCACACATTCAATGCATTTCTGAACGACGAAGCTGGCTTCATTATCTCGGCTGAACTGGTTCTCATCATGACAATCGGTGTCCTGGCAATGGTCGTCGGCCTGACCGCCGTTCGAGATGCTGTTACACATGAGCTGAACGACATCTCACATGCCTTCGGCGCTGTATCACAAAGTTACAATGTACCCGGCCTGCGAAAAGGCCGCGGCGATTGCGGCGACAGCAGTCATGCATATGTCCAGGGCTTCGGCTATAACGACAGCACTGACGAATGCGACTGCAATGTGATCGAACTAGTCGATGTTTGTGGTAAGGATGATCCAAGTTACGGCGACGATGAATAACGTTGCGGCCTTGCCAAAGCCAGAACTTTGAATTCAGTGAACTTATAATCAACAAAGACCGCGTTCGGCATTTGCTGGACGCGGGCTTGTTTCGTTTCTGAATCCAGAAGCAGAATCGGCAATGGTGTTGACCTGCCAGGTTCGAACCTGCTCCTCTTGAACGGTCCGTCTTTTCTTGGCCGTTTCGGGAACGAAAATCATCTTGTTGATCACCAGGCTCCGAAACATTGGAGCTGGTAGAGCACAAGTCGGCGCAACAGCACACGCTGGGTTACAGGTCGGATATACTTTTCGAACTTGCGAGGCTGTGTAAAATGGCGTTGGTCCGGCAGCGGCCGATGAGTATGACATAATCGGGGGCACAATTCGGGTGAGCCTGCCAGTCAGCTTGAGCCTGAACTGGTTGGCTCAATGCGGCAGGTAAGCAGGCAGCGGATGCGAATGACAGGGCGGCTTTCATAGTCTCTCTCCTCGGTGAAATCAGAGAGCGGCGGTTATCTTTTGACATCCGCTGCCGGCCCGATTTGACGATGATTCAGATTTCGCAGATGCACTGAACCAGCAAGCGGTGCGAAGATTACAATGAGTCTCGTCAGCCAAATCTGACAGAATGTTTGATTCCACAAATGACTATGAATAAACGATTTGAGAGCATTGTGGTCGGCACGGGAGGCTTCGGAAGCAGTTGCTTTTACCATCTTGCGACCCGCGGAGTGAGGGTGCTGGGGCTCGACCGCTTCCCCGCCGGGCATGCCCAGGGCAGTTCGCATGGCGATACGCGAATTATTCGTCAGGCGTACTTCGAGCACCCGGATTATGTCCCGCTGCTTCGCCGTGCGTATGATCAATGGCGTGAACTTGAGGCATGGTCCGGCCGTGAGCTGATGAAGATTTGCGGACTGATTCTGGCAGGTCCGCCTGCAGGCGAAGCCGTCGCCGGAACGCGACTTGCCGCAAAGACACACAACCTTGAGCTCCACGATGTTTCATCAGCGGACCTTGCACGCGAGGGTGAACGTCGATTTCCTGGCTTTCGAGTGCCTGACGGTTTTGACGTCGTTGTTGAACCCACTGGTGGCTATCTGCAAGTCGAAGATTGCGTGCGGACACACATTGAACTTGCCTGCAAAGCCGGAGCCGAACATCAAAGTGAAGCGACAATCGTTGGCTGGGAATCGGACGGACGGACTGTTCGCGTAAGAACGGAATCTGACGAGTACGAAGCGGCATCGCTGATTCTCACGCCTGGTGCCTGGGCGGATCATCTGCTGAATGATATTGCCGGCATGCCGACGTTGCATGTGCTTAGAAAAACGATGCACTGGCACCAGGTTCGATCATCCGTCTACGACGTGGCAAGCGGCGGACAGGGATTTCTATTCGAAATGCCCTACGGAGCGTTCTACGGTTTCCCATCGCTCGACGGTTCGACACTTAAACTTGCCGAACACTCAGGCGGCGAAGCACTCACCGATCCGCTTCTGGTTGATCGTTCGTTGCGGATTTCTGATACGAAACCGATCGGCCGGTTTCTCAACGAAGTCATGCCGGACGTTGATCCACAAACTGGTCGTCATTCG
Source organism: uncultured Planctomyces sp. (assembly GCA_937904325.1). Classification (GTDB taxonomy): domain Bacteria; phylum Planctomycetota; class Planctomycetia; order Planctomycetales; family Planctomycetaceae; genus JABMPE01. The sequence goes on along the minus strand of CALGTK010000161.1, from coordinate 1,656 downwards.
GTCTGCATGTACACCGTTACGCCAGACGGTCATTTCATCGTCGATCGACACTCGGAATATGACAATGTGTTCTTCGGAGCAGGCTTCTCTGGACATGGCTTCAAGTTTACTTCTGTAATTGGAGAAGCACTTGCAGCTCTGGCAATTGACGGTTCCACGGATCAGCCAATTGATTTCTTAGGCCTCTCACGATTTCAATCATGACGCGAACACGGTTGGCAACGCCAGATCGCTTTATCAGACTCCTTGCAACGCTGCTCTGTGTAAGATACTGCACCGTTCAAAATTGTCGGACGTGGAAATCAGATTATCTGAAGACTGGAATGCGATATGCGATCAATCATGCTGACCCTTTCTATGGTTTGTCTGGTCAACGTTTTCGGCGAAGACTTTGCATCGGCGGGTGACTGGCCACAGATTCTTGGCCCGGACAGAAACGGCATTGCTCAGAAAGAGTCGATCGCAGCCTCGTGGCCCGGCGGCGGGCCGAAACCTGTATGGGAACAAGAAGTTGGCCAGGGGTTCGCCGGCGTTTCGGTCTCCAACGGAATCGCCGTCGTTTTTCATCGGGTTGGCAATGAAGAAATTGCGGAAGGTCTTAACGCGGCAACTGGTGAGAAGCTGTGGCGAGCCGCTTCACCAACTGAGTATCAACCCTCCTACAATCCGGACTCGGGCCCGCGAGCTGCTCCTGTCATTCACGACGGGCTCGTTTATCTTTACGGCGCACGCGGCGGCCTTTCGTGCGTCCAGCTGGCGGATGGAAAAAAAGTCTGGCAGCGCGATACTTACGCTGATTTCAGCAGCAAGCGACCATCGCGTGGTGAACCTGCTGAAGGATATTTTGGTTTTGCCAGTAGCCCGATTGTTGAAGGCGATAAGCTACTGCTCAACGTCGGAGGCAGCAGCAAAAATGCTGGCATCGTCGCGTTTGACCGAAAGACGGGCAAAACCCTGTGGACGGCAACCGACGAACGAGCCAGCTATTCGTCGCCCGTCGCAGCAACAATCGACGGGCAGCGACACGTGGTGTTTGCGACGCGGTTGAAAGTCGTGTCGGTTGATCCAGCCAATGGACGAGTTCTGTTCGAATTCCCCTTTGGAGAACCTGGTCCGTCAGCCACAGGGGCGAGTCCAGTGATTCTAGGCAACTCAGTCTTTATCACAGGCAGCTATCGTTTCGGAGCCGTGCTGGCCCGCGCTGGTCGAAGCGGAGCGATCGAGGTCTGGCGCAGCGACGAGATTCTCTCCAGCCAGTACACAACCTCAGTCGACTACAAAAAAATGCTTTTCGGTGTTCACGGTCGGCAGGACGCGGCTGCTGCCGAGCTGCGATGCGTCAACCCGATTACTCGGCAGGTCGCGTGGAAGAAAAGCGGCTTTGGCTATGCCACGATGATTCTTGCCGGTGACAAACTGCTTATCATGAAAACCGACGGAGAGCTCGTTCTTGCCGCGGCTGACACGAAACAGTACCGCGAACTCTCCCGAGCCAACTTGTTTGACGGCCGAGTTACAACTCGTGCGTTGCCGTCACTGAGCAACGGCCTGTTCTACGTTCGCGACGCAAAGACACTGAAGTGTTTCGATTTGAAATAGTTGCCTGCGCGTCTGGGGCCAATAGTTGCAGGTGGGGCCAATAGTCGCAGGTGGGGC
>CALGTK010000160.1 GCA_937904325.1 uncultured Planctomyces sp. | reverse complement strand
CGATTCGCCAGCTCAGACGGTCTGAGGACATCCTGCACCTGCGGCCGTCGCCGGTGACGGGCCAGAGACTGTGAAAACTGCGACAACCACCGAGTGAGCAACATGACAATCAGCCTGCGTTACTGAAATTATCGTTTTGACAGATACACTTCACAATAATTATTAGATGATGACTATCCGAATGCTGCGTCAACGTCCCCCACGTATCACTTACAGATCACGGCCAGCCCGGAAACGCGACAGCGAATCTCAATCCACTTCGCCATATTCGCTGTACACCCTGCAAAATTCACCACAAATTCTGATCATTCCAGTGATTGACGGGGCACTACGTCGTCTGGCTGTTGCTGATTCCGCGACTCACCGATAACGTCCATTGACCTTGTTCAACTTGTCGAGATTCCTCTTTTCTGATCACCGGTACGATTCGCAATCCTGCAGCAGAATGAATCGAACGCCCTACCATACGCAACGGCAAAGCGCCCCCCATGAGCAACAAAACGTTTGCCGATTTTGGCCTGGTCAAGCCGTTAGTGAAGGCTGCGGCAGCGGAGCAATACCACACGGCCACTCCAATCCAGGAAGCCGCCATCCCGAAGATCATGATGGGGCGGGATATACTTGGGGTTGCTCAGACCGGAACGGGAAAGACCGCCGCGTTTGCTATGCCGATTCTTCATCGGATCAGCAAAGAGAAACGGTCGATGACATCACGCACTCCGCGAGTGCTCGTACTGTCACCGACTCGCGAACTGGCCACGCAGATTTCCGAACGCTTCCTGGCGTACGGCAAGAAGATGAATCTGAATCTGATCACCGTCTTCGGCGGCGTGAATCAGAATCCCCAGGTGCGTGCGCTCAAGAAAGGCGTCCATGTCCTGGTCGCGACCCCTGGCCGGTTAATCGATCTCATCAATCAAGGACATGTCGAACTCGACCGACTGCAGTTTTTTGTGCTCGACGAAGCCGACCGGATGCTCGACATGGGCTTCCTGCCTGACCTGAAACGAATCGTCAAAGAACTTCCTGCCAAGCGACAATCGTTGTTCTTCTCAGCGACGATGCCACCTGAAGCTGTCGAATTAGCAGACGAACTGCTTTACAAGCCTGTTCGCATCGACGTAACGCCTGACGACCCCGGAACGTCCACCAGCGATCTTGTCGAGCAAAAGGTGATGCATGTTGAGTATCAAAAGAAGATCTCGCTGCTGAGCAACATTCTGATTCGTCGCCCGGTTGGCCGAGTCCTCGTCTTTACACGTACGAAACACGGAGCCGACCGCGTCGCCAAAGATCTCAATAAACGCGACGTTCCAACCGCAGCCATCCACGGTGACAAATCTCAAAACGCGCGTACGCGAATCCTGCAGGATTTCAAGAAAGGCAAGACGCTGATCCTCATTGCCACTGACCTTGCCGCGCGAGGCATTGATGTTGACGGAATTTCGCACGTCATCAACTACGACATGCCCCACGACTGCGACTCCTACGTACATCGAGTCGGTCGAACCGGACGTGCCGGCCAGGAAGGCGTCGCATTGACGTTCTGCATGGCCGAGGACATCGACCAGTTGCGAGCCATCGAGCAGCACATTCAGCGAAAGCTCGAAGTCGACTCACAACACCCTTACCACGTGCCAGGTCTCGAAGAGCTGACCGCATCACCGCCGTCAAAACACCGTCGCAGCGAAGGTGGCTCTCAGAAAGGCCGTGGTCGTCCGTATTCAGGTGGTCGACACTCCTGATTCGCTGAAAACTGTCATTGGTTTGGGTACCATCGTGAATGAAACTGCGATCGCTATCGCGAAACCAGAGCTACCCCGAATGATCCCAGAGGTTCAGCGACGTGCGAGTTTTTCCAGCGATACTTTGTCTGCTTCTGACAGACGCGTTGTCAACTGAGGCTTCGGCATCTTACGAAACGGAAATTAAACCGATCCTCCAAAAGTACTGCGTAGACTGCCACAGCGGCGGGGATGAAGCCAAAGGTAAAGTCGACCTCTCGACGATGACTTCCTCGAATTTCGCAACGCGATTCGAGCACTGGGAATCGGCGATCGAGCGGGTCAAAGCTCACGAAATGCCGCCTGAAGATTCGCCACAGCCGATGGAAGAAGAACGGCAGCGACTGTTTAAGTGGTATCACGATCAGCTTGATTCCGTTGAGGCTCATCCTGGATTCTTTGCTCCGCGTCGCCTCTGCGCGAGCGAGTATCGCAAGACACTCCGTTCACTGTTCGGCTTCGATCTCGAAGTCGCCATTATTGAAGCCGAGCAAACGGTGGTCGAAAAGTCGCTTGTGATGAAGCTCCTGCCAACGGATCCGCCCGGAGCCAGCGGCTTTCGCAATGACACTCATGGGAATCCTCTCACAACGACGCTGTGGGATCAGTACTCCTATCTTGCCGACGCAGGCCTGGCAGAGTTGTTCTCACAAAAACGACGTGCCTTGCTGGAAGAAATCACGGGCCCAATCCCGCAGACCGGCATACAACTTGAGCATGCCGAAAAGTTAGTCCGATCTTTCGTGCCGCGAGCATTTCGACGAAACGTCGCGGACGAAAAAATCGCTCGAATCATCAAGTCGGTGGCACAAAGCGACGATTTCGAAGTTGGAGTGAAAAGCGAATTGAAAGCCGTGCTTATGTCGGCAGGTTTCATGTTTCGCGGGTTGCTGATGAAAGGCGAGGCTGGCAAGCAGCAATCGGTTGACAGCTACGAACTTGCGGAACGTTTGTCGTACTTTATCTGGGGTAACATGCCCGACGCCGAGTTGCTCGAAGCTGCGTCGACACGCAACCTTTCAAATCCAGACATCTACGCAGCGCAGATCGAACGGCTGATCGACTCGCCAAAATCTATCAATCTTGCTGATGATTTTGCTTCACAATGGCTGACTCTCGACCAGGTCGCCAAACAGTCAGTTCAGGTGCCCGAAGCCGAGGCTCTTAGATCGCAACCAATCGACTTTATGCATTATCTCTTTGTGGAAGATCGACCGCTGCTGGAATTGCTGGACTCGAAAACGGCATTCGCGAACCCGTTCACGGCAAAATTCTACGGAGCTGATTCAAAACAGATGATCCGGTATCGCAAACAAAAAGGTATTGAACGCGAGATCGTTTCGAATCAGAAGATCTCACTTGTCCAGACAAAGAATCGTGGCGGAATTCTTACCATGCCGGGCATTCTGGAAATGAACCGCGGGCCAGTGATTCGAGGAACCTGGATACTCGAACGGATCCTGGGCGAAGAATTGCCCGAACCACCAGCAGACGTGGGACAAATTCCGGCAAACCCGCCAGAGAAAAATCTCACGTTCCGTGAACGGTTCGAGATGCATCGAAGCAAGGCGACCTGCGCCATCTGCCACGACAAAATCGACCCACTGGGATTCTCGCTGCAGTGGTACGACGGTCCAAATTACAAACGTAATGTCGATGTCGATACGACGGGTCAACTTCCCACCGGAGAATCGTTCGAAAACTTCGCCGGTTTGAAGCAGATTCTCGTCACATCACAAAGCGAACCAGTCATTCGAAACATCGTAGAACGCACGCTTTCCTACGCACTTTGTCGTAAACTGGAAGTTTTCGACCGTCCAACGGTCGATAAGATTGTTGACGAACTCGTCGCCTCAAATGGCACCTACCGAGACCTCGTCCACCGGGTTGCGACGAGCCTTCCGTTTCAGCAAACGGTCAAGAGGAACTGAACATGAACTGGAATATCGATCGCCGCACGTTTCTTCGAGGAACTGCCGGAGTTGCACTGCCGCTGCCATTCCTGAATCTGATGACGGCATCGGCAAAGGAATCAGCTACCCAGAAGCCGCCCGTCCGCTTCATGACTCTGTTCAAACCAAATGGTGTCCATCCTCCATCCTGGAATATCAGCGGCGGATCGGAAAACGATTTCCGCATGTCGCCGTTGATGCGGCCCTTTGCCAAACACAAAGACGACCTGCTCATCCTGGACAACATGGGCAACTTCGGATTCTCTTCGCACGCCAATTCAACGCGACGGTTTCTGTCGGGCCATCATAGAAACACAAAGTCTGCTTCAGTCGACCAGTTAATCGCGGACAAGATCAGTGGCGACACGCCGCACCGCTCGCTGGAACTCACGACCGAAGGTCTCTTCCCCAACCAGATCGGCTGCAGCTACATCTCGTACGATCAAGGCGGACAGCCGATGCCGCGCGAGAGCGATCCACAACTTATCTTCGATCGGCTGTTCCGAAGCCCGCTAAGCCATCCCCGGAAACGGCAGGAGATGGCCAGCCTGTTGGACCGAGTTCGAGATGACGCAAAGTCACTAAGTCGTAAAGCCGGACACGAAGACAGAGCGACGCTCGATCAGTACCTGACGGTCGTGCGGGAAACTGAAAAGCGTCTCCAGGACATGCAGGGACGATCGTCTTCGACTGACTTTTCAAAATTAAAACGCCCGGAACGGCCAGCGAATTTGAATGAACAGGCCGAGTCGATGATCGATCTGATCGCTCTGGCCATGTGGACTGACTCCAGTCGCTGCATCACGTACATGCTTGGAAACAGCAACAGCCGGATGATCTTTGATTTCCTTGGCATCAAAGAGCAACACCACTACCTGTCACACTTCTTCCGAAACTTCAGCCGCGAAAATCTGGAAGCACTCCTGAAGATAAGCCGGTGGCACATGGAAAAGTTTGACTACCTGCTGACTCGGCTGAAGTCATTCAAAGATCACAACGGCACATTACTCGACCACAGCGTGGTGTTGTTTGGATCAGGAATGGGCCACAGCGATAACCACACTGCGACTCGAATCCCGATCATCCTTGCCGGTCAGGGTGGCGGCATGCTCAAAACTGGTCGCTACATCCGTTACTCACAGAATCAGCAACTAGGTCAACTGCATCTGGCACTGCTGCAGAAATTCGGCGTCGAGCCGGACTCGTTTGCCGGCTCAAGCTCGGCTCTGGCTGGACTCGACTCATCCGATTTCACTCCGTGGCAGGAACGACCGTTCGAAAGCTGGGTCAAAGTCGAGGGCGACCAGATCACGGTCCAGGGCCGACTTCGAATGTCGGATAATCTGGATGAAGCGAAGTTATTCTTCCTCGACGTCGAGGGCAAGCCGGCGGTACGCATCGAAGTCAATTTCAAAGACTTCCATAACTTCAACATCGCCTACCACTGCGGAACTCCGATCACGATTTCGGGCACAGGCAACGAGCAAGGCGACAGACTGACAATCACAAAAGTGAAAGAGCTGAAATCGGTCTTCGGAGCCAAGCCAGGCAGTGCTGCAGGCTAAACCATCTTCATGGTTTAGATGCAGGAGCTTGAACACTGACAGAATTTCATTTCCGTGCTGGCCCTCCAGCCGGACACTGAAAAACGATTCTGAAAGTGCTCAAGATGCACGTCCGGCATTCGTTTCGCAATCATCCATCAGAACAAAAGTGTGGTTGATGTTTGGGGCTCCCACGGCGTTGCCCCGAGGCACACAGTGATTTTTCCTGCTGGCCTGATCAGCCCTGGCGAAGGTGACGGTTCCTTACACCCGTTGTCGCGATGCCTTGCAATACCGCCGTATAAATGTGGAATACCACGCGAATTGCTACCCACGTAATTGATGGCGATAAACGGTCTTCACGGGTCCTGGGAAAGAACGAATTTCAACGCGAGCGTCTACTTCGTCAATTTGAACGCAACGTCAATAAAGTCATTGAGACACGCGTGTTTATCAAAATGATGGAGTGAACACGCCGACTGTCCGACGAATCCAGTAAGAGCCTGATAAACAGGAAAAAGCAAGCCTCAAATGGTTACTTCTTCCGTTCAGCTCGCTGGACGGCGACCATCAGACCAGCAAACGACTCGAAGTCAGCTGGAAATCTGATCTGAGCATTGTGTTTCTTGAAACTATCACGAGTTTTGACGCTGCCGTTCCACTCGTCCTGCGAAAGTGATCCGTCTTTGTTTTTGTCGAGTCTTCCAAAGACGTATTTCGCCCAGCGACCGTCTTTACTTTTTGCGTCATATTCGGCGGCCACAATTGGAACTCCGGCAGGAGTTGCAGCAGGCTTTGCTGTCGAAGCCGAAGTTGAACGAGACGATTGAACTTTCGTCGTAGCCACGGCGGTGGCTGTCGGTGACGGACTGGCTTCTGATGCTCGCGAAATTTCACGAGGCGTCAGCAGACTGTCTCGGTTTGTGTCAAGTGCGAAGAACTCTTTGTACTTCTTACGGTCCCACTCGTAGAGCCCGATCTGACCGTCTTTGTCGAGGTCTGCGG
>CALGTK010000159.1 GCA_937904325.1 uncultured Planctomyces sp. | reverse complement strand
CTGCGGACCTCGGATTGCCTTGCCGCCGCTGAACGCGACAAGGTCGGCCTCCGTGTCTGGAATTCGTTTCAGGTTCTCACGCGGCGGCAACTCCCCCGCCGCATCCACAATCACGGGCAACTCGTGACGATGAGCCATCTCAACAACTTCGCTCAATTTCGGACAGGAACCAGGTCCATGTACGTAGGCGATGCCCGCCGTCTGAGGAGTAATTGCCACTTCGAATTCCCATAGTTCGACCCGTCGAACTCCAGCGTTTGAAGTAACTTCGTTGAAACCGACTTCGACGAGCCGTGCACCGGCGGCTCGAATGGCGTGATCGTAACCGCTGCGTTGTTCTCGCGCGATAATGATCTCGTTCGGAAAGCCGTCCGTCTGGGGAAGCTTTTCCATATGGCCGAGATTCTGCCCGACCAGCATGGCCGCCGTGCCCAGCGTCAATGCGGCTGCCGAGCCAGCCGTTACAAGACCGGCCTCGGCACCAGTCGTCGCTGCAATCCTGCGTGATGCGGCTGCCTGAAGTTGTTCCAGCGGAACCCATTCCTTGGCCGCTTCTTGAAAAGCATCCAGAACTCTCGAAGGCATTGGTGCTCCGCCCAATCGAGTTACCGTCCCGCAGGCATTGATGATCGGCGGCAGTCCGAGTTCTTTGTAGCTGGTCATTCTGCAGAGTCCTCAGGTGAATTGATGTATTGATTTTAGGAATTGCAGAGTTCGGTGAGTTTTCAGCAGAGGTAGCGAGAGACCAGATAATGTCTCCGTTTCTTCTTCTGTGAGTCTCCGCTTCTCTGCGTTGAAAGTCTGCTGCGTTGAAAGTCTGCATTGCACAACTACCTGAACGCACTCAACCGTCGACTCGAAATTCGGCGATGATGTTTTCGTCAAGTTCGATGCCTAGTCCTGCTCCAGTGGGAACAGGTACGCGGCCTTCGATTAGTGGTGGCAGGTTCTTTACCAGCTTTCTCATCAACGGCGACGGACGCAGGCAGTATTCGACAAGATCTCCGTTCGGGACAGACGCCATCCAGTGCAAAGACGCCGTCAGGTTGATCCCCGTGCTGAAGCAATGCGGCACTGGGCGGCGACCGTGTTCAAGGCACATGTCGGAGACTCGCCGACAAACGGTCAGCCCGCCGCAGAACGCAACGTCGGGCTGGACGACGTGCAGGCCGCGTCCGATAAGGTCTTCGAAATCCCAGTGGGTGACGTCGCCTTCTCCGGCCGCGATCGGAACAGGTGAGTCGCCACACAATTCTGCGTACCCTTTACGATCGTCCTGAGAAAGTGGTTCTTCCAGCCAACTGATATTGAAAGGCGCAAGCAGTTTGGCTCGTTCTTTCGCCGTATCAATCGTCCAGGCGTGCCCGGCGTCGATCATCAGGTCACGCTCATCACCCAGCACTGCTCGTGCTGCCATAACGTGAGCCACGTCGACATCGGGATCCTGTCCGAAGGGGCCCCAGCCAAACTTTGCGGCTGTGAGCCCAAGGTCAACGAATTCCTGCGCCAGCGTCGCTGTGTCTTTGGGCGTGTCACCGAACAGCACGCTTGCATAAGCTCGCACGTCTTCGCGATGGATATCGCCCAGCAACTCACAAACACGTTTCCCTTCGTACTGGCCTTTGATATCCCACAGAGCGATGTCGGCACCGCTGATGGCGTGTATGGCCGCGCCACGCCGTCCATAGCGATTCGTTTCGTAATACATCTTCTCCCACAGGCCTTCGACATCGAGCGGATTCTCACCGACAAGGATTGAGGTCAGCCCATGTCGCCGCGCTGCCGATCGCGGCGCCTCGAAGCACGCTTTGCAGACATACGACTGACTGGTCACTTCCCCAACGCCAGTGATGCCCTCGTCAGTGTGAATTTTTACGATCAGCACATCGAGTGTCCCATCGGGAATCGCTTCTACGACGGGCACGCGCAGATGGATCGGCTCAACAGACGTGATCTTCATTGTTAGATCCTTCGAACAAGACAGCGGTGTCAGGCGTTGCAGATTCGACCAGATTAATCGGGCAATTGTACATCTTCATCCAGTGGAAATATTGGACGTACGCAGTTCTTAAACGGAAGTGATTTCAGATTGGCACTCGTTGAACCTGGCACATCGACCGCGATTATCAGGCTGGCGATTGATTCATACCAGGTGCGAAATCCATTCGGTGATTTGACGACCACCAGATCGAAATCCTGCGGGTCCAGTCCGAATGCCTGGAAAACACGGCGACCAACAACATAAACAGGTCGCTCGGTTACCAGCAGGACAATCGAACCGGAAATCAGGACAGCCGTGCGGCCTCCCTGGCCGACCGTACCGTTTTCGTAAGAAAACTCTCCGTCGTGAAGACTGCGTACCCTCGCTGTAACGGAAACCGGACTAAAGCGAGTGAAATCACGAGTTCCGCCGAGATCAATCGCAACTTCTGACGAGACTCCCGCATCAAACGCGGCGGCGACGGCAGGGGCATCGACAATCGGAATCAATGTTCGCCTGGGAAAATCGTCGGCGAGCAGTCCTTTGAGAATCGCATTGCTGTCTCCAGCAGCGCCGCTGGCGGTTGCGTCGGCCGCGTCTGAAAAAACGACCAGTCCGTCGGCATCACGAGCCTGGCTGATTGCTTCTTCCAGAGGCGTCAGCGTTGCCTGAAACAAGTCCCGATTGTTCCACATGAACGTCGCGATCTTCTCGGCTGCTCGTTGGGCGGTCTCTGCATCGTTGTTTGTCGTAATCAGCACATTCGACTGCAAGGCCGGGACATCGGTAAACGCGTTGCCGATGATGACGCCAGCCGCAAGTCCGGTTTCTGAAGCCTCGACTTCCTGGCACAGACCGATTGCCTGACCAAAACGACCAGTCGCCGTGAGCAGTTCGTCGCCGCGGACGAGCATCGGGAGTTCGACTCGCGCGACGGTCGGTTTCACTGTACCATCCAGCAGCGCGATCAGGTTTCGTGCGGCCCGCTGACCGGTTTCGTAGTGATCGGTGTGTGGGTACGTGTGATACGCAACCAGGATATCTGCGGCTTTAACCATCCGATCGGTCAGCACACAATGCAGATCGAGCGAGGCTACCAGCGGAATGTCTCCCAGAATCGATCGCAAGTTTGTTAGTAGTCTGCCCTCTGGGTCGCCCTCATCCTGTCCAGCCATCGCTCCGTGCAGACAGATGTAAGCCGCATCGACGTTTGAGTTGTTGCAAACGGAGTCTTCGATCTCGCTGAGTAGACGGTCCAGATCCCTCGTCGCAATTGGACCGCCCGAAACGGCATCAGCGGCCATGGTCGGGACGATTTCCAAGCGTCCGTCCTGGTCAATGATATCGAAGGCGCCAGAGAGTTCAGTTTTTGTGCCACGGTACGCAGTCATTACTTCCGCGTCGCGATAGATGCGAAAGTCCGAGTAGAGCGTGAGCGCGGGATTGAATGTTGCCGTTTCCTGTTTCAGTTCGGCGACCAGAATTCGCAAAGCCATGATGCATTACTCCGAAAGTTGCTGCATGCGTCGTCCACCGCCGCCCGGGACGATTTCACCTCGTCGAACCGTTGTCGAAGCGACAAGCAATTCTGTCCCCGTCTTCTGCTGACGATAGCTGTCCGTAAAAATGAACTTACCAGTCAGACGTTCAAGGACCGCGATGTCTGCCACTGAGCCAATTCGTAAGGTTCCCAGTTGATCAGGATGGTTCAAAACCTTCGCCGGCATGGTCGTTGACATTTCAATGACTCGTTCGAGCGGGACTCCCAGCATGAGAAACTTGCTCATCGTTGTGGCCATGTCGTAAACCGGACCGTTGATATTTTTCGCGTGGATGTCCGTACTGATGGTGGTCGGCTCAAATCCGCAGTCGAGCGAATTTTGAACGACGTCCCAGTTGAAGCTGCCATACCCGTGTCCGACGTCGAACATGACTCCCCGCTCCGCCGCCGCCTGAATTCCTTCGAAGACTTTGCCAGAGTCATCAGTTACTCGCGTGCTGCCTGCTTTGAAGCAGTGTGTGATGCAGTCGCCCGGCGACAAGGCTTCAGCGAGTTCCGGAATCGACATTGGACTTTCGCCGATGTGGACCATCAGCCAGGTATTCGAATTACGGGCCGCCTGGATCGCGTCATTAAGGTTTGCCCAGCCTTGCTCGCCAGTTCCAATAATATGTGCTCCGGCCCGGATTTTGACTCCGACCGCCACGTCACGGTGCCTTTCGATAGTCGCGACGACTCCGTCAGGGTCTGCGTAGCGCCGGTCCAGGAGTTCGCCGAGGTTGGCGGCTATCAGCCCGATACACGACAGGTTGACGAGGCTGAAGATCTGCGTATCGGCGCGGTCGATCGTGTCTCGACGAAACGCGTCAAAATTGTACGATCCCGCCGTCCCTGCATCGAGCATTGTCGTCACACCGCCGGCTGCACACAGCGAGTCTGGATCGAGTCCCAACGGTGCGTGTGGATAAACGTGTACGTGCAGATCAATCAGGCCCGGCGTCACCAGTTGACCCCGCGCATCTATGACCGTCGTTGCATCTGAGCAGTCGATCGATTCCTGTACGGCCACAACTTTACCATCCGAAACGGCGACGTCGCATACCTGACGCATCTTCTGGGAAGGGTCAATGACTTCACCGCCGCGAATCACGATGTCATAACTCATGCTGTCGTTCCAGCGTTTCGTGAACTGTTGATACAGTCAGGATTCTTACGGACGGCGAGATGATCGAACAGCGTATCAAGCAAGCTGATTGAGTTGAGGAAAAGAAATGGACCTGCACGAGCGATTCGGACTGCGTCGAGTAATCAACGCCTGCGGTAAGATGACTCACCTTTCGGGAGCGATCGTGCTGCCCGAAATCGCGGAAGCTGCGGCGGAGTCAATGAAACAGTTCTTCGTACTCGACGAGCTTCAGGCCGTCGCCGGAAGCATCATCGCCGAAGCGTGTGGTGCAGAAAGCGGCTGCGTGACAGCCTGCACTGCAGCCGGAATCACGCTCTCCGTCGCTGCCAGCATGACCGGCGGCAGCCTGCCAAAGGTACTGCAACTTCCCGATACGACTGACATGCCAGACCGCGTCTTGATCCAAAAGGGGCACTGCGTCAATTATGGCAATCCGATCACGCAGGCGATTCGGCTGGCAGGGGCAGTTCCGATTGAGGTGGGCGTCGTCAATCGCTGCACGCTCGACGAACTGCGACACGAACTGGACCGAGGCAGCGTCACGGCGATCGTGCATGTCGAGTCGCATCACACAGTTCGGTACGGTTGGGTCGAACTGTCTGATGTCACCGCTTTGGCCCACGAATTCAATGTCCCGGTAATCGTCGACGGCGCCGCTCAGGACCAGCGCCTGCGAGAGTTGATCAGCGACGGTGCCGATATCGTCCTGACGAGCGCTCACAAGTATTTGTGTTCGACAACTGGCGGAGTGGTTGCGGGGCGAAAGGATCTGGTCGACGCCGTCTACCTTCAGAACAAGGGCATCGGGCGGCCAATGAAAGCCGGCAAAGAAGCAATCGTTGGTGCGATGGCCGCTTTGCAGTTTCGAGCTTCTCAGGACATGACCGCCTGGACCGCTGAACAGGATCGCAAGGTTCAGTTGGTCGTCGACCGCTTAACCGATCTACCCGGCCTGACCCTCAGCGTCGACGCCGACCCGAACGGCTGCCCGTTTTCACGAGCTCGACTGACGCTCGATCCAAACGTGGCCAGCCACTCAGCCGCGTCCCTCGACGCCACCCTGACCAAAGGTGACCCCGCGATCATGATGAGAGCTCATCACACCGACGAAGGCTACCTGAACCTCGACGCGATCGAACTGACCGACGAAGAAATCGCAACCGCTTGTCGTGAGATCCGCAGGTTGCTTTCAACGAACTAACCACCAAAGACGATTCAGTCCGTTTGCAGAATTGCGAGAATCAAGCATGTTATCCGATCAGAACAACGATCGCCCAACGCAGTTCCGGAAGGTTGTCTTTGTTCTGGCCTGCGGAACTTCGTGGTTGCTCTATCTGCATCGTTATGTTTTTGGGCTGATCAAGCCGAAGCTCGAAACTGAATTTGGACTCGGAGAGACAGACCTGGGATTGCTGGATAGTGGCTTTTCAATTTTCTACGCTGGCTGTCAAGTGCCGATGGGACTTGCAATTGACGCGGTCGGCGTGCGTTACATGCTGACTCTGTCAATTTTTGTATGGTGCATTGGGCTCGCACTACATGCGCTGGCGACAGGGACGCCGGTGCTTGTAGGAGGACGAATCGTCCTGGGAGCTGGTCAGGCTGGTGTTTACGCGGCGCTTAGCAGGGTCACTCGAAACTGGTTCCCAGCCTCAAGCCGCACAACCGTCCAGGGCTGGGCTGCAGTCTTTTTCGGGCGAATCGGAGGAGTGTCGGCCAATCTGCTGGTCGCGACAGTCATGATCGGTATTTACGGATTCACCTGGCGATTCGCCGTGTACCTGCTGGTGATGATGGGGCTGATCCACACACTGCTGTTTTTTTTGCTTTATAGAGATTCACCTCGGCGTCACGCGCTCGTTAATGATGCCGAGGCTGCCTTGATCGAAGAAGTTCCCGACAATGCTGAATCGGCGGACTTGAAGCAAACGCCGCGGATGACGATTCGCGAAATGTTTTCGCATATGACGAAGCGATCGACGTTCAACCTTCTGTGGCTTAACGCGCAGACGATTCTCAGCACGATCGCCGACAATATCTTCTCGGCATGGATTCCATTGTTTCTCTTTAAAGTGCACGACCTTCAGTTTAAAGAGATGGGTCTCTACTCGGCACTACCGTTGCTGGGTGGAGCGTGCGGAGGTGCATTTGGCGGTTGGTTGAACGACTTTATGATTCGTCGGATGGGCGATCGACGCAAAGCGAGATCGTATGTCGGACTTGCCGGAAAAGGGATGGCAGCGGTACTTCTACTTACATCACTTTACTGGTACGACGATCCTTATCGATTCTGCACGATGCTGTTCTTCGTGAAGTTCTTTTCAGACTGGAGCCTCACGACAACCTGGGGTGTAGTCACCGACATTGGCGGCCGATCGACGGCAACAGTCTTTGCATGGAACAACGCCATTGCCACAAGTGGAGCGATCACAGCCCCAATCATGTACGGAGCTATTGCTGAGTACGTGAGCTGGAGATGGGTTTTCATCACCGGAGCCGCCGCCTACATGGTGTGTGCGCTGAGCTGGCTGAAAGTTAGCTGTATGATCCCGGTGATTGCTGAGCACGACCAGCAGTGTGAGGCGACTTAGCTTGAGACGCTTCAGTGAAAATAAACGAACGATCATCCACGCAGGACGCATCTTCTGTGCGGCCAGCGGCGTCGATGGTCCCGGCGCGTTGGTTATTAACGGCGAACGGATCGAGTCCGTCCACATCGGCACTGCACATGCCACTCAGAATCCTTCGCCGGGAGCGAGCGACGACCGAGTTCTGGAATTCCCTGACGGAATCCTGCTGCCGGGACTGGTAGATCTGCATGCGCATCCGTCGAATTCAGATTCAGTCTTTGGAGTATCACCGGACGAGTTCATGCTGACTCGAGGCGTGACAACTGTGATGTCGCAGGGCGACGCGGGCGCTGCAAATATTGATGAATACATCGCAAACACCGTCCAGAGATCGAAGGTCCATGTTCTGCTGGCCATCAATCTTTCACGCATTGGTGAGTCGACGTCGTGGGGATGTTTCGAGCGGATTGAGGACGCTAACGTCGCCGAGTGTGTCGGCGCCGTCGGTCGGCACCGCGAATACATCCGAGCCATCGCCGTCAACGCGAGTCACCATGCCTGTGGAACGAGTGACCCTCGCGAAGTCGTACGACGCGGAATTCTTGCCGCAAATGAAACGTCACTGCCTCTTCTTTTCGGAATGCGGCGTCCCGAAGACTGGCCGCTTGATGAACAACTGGCATTGCTCCGACCAGGCGACGTCGTCACCTACTGTTTTCGTCACCAGCCGCATTGCATCGTGAACGACGGTCGATTGCTGACGTGCGTTAAGGACGCCCGGCAGCGAGGCGTCAAGTTCGATATTGGCCACGGGATGGGTTCATTCAATTTCGACGTTGCCGAAACTGCGATCAGCGATGGATTTGCACCGGACACGATCTCAACGGATCTGCAAATTGGACATCAGGGAGCAGTTCCGCAGCACGACCTGCCACTCGTGATGTCAAAACTGCACGCGGCCGGCATGCCAGCCGCGGCTGTTTTTGCTACGGTCACATCAACCTCCGCCCGCACTCTGAATGTCGATAACAAATCCGGTCGTTTGTCGCCTGGCAGCCGCGCGGATCTGCTCGTGCTGGATTCTTTGCCGAACCAGACTCTCTACGATGTCACCGGGCAGTCGAGAGTTGGAACGTGGTGGACCCCGCGTCTGACGATCCTCGCAGGACGAGTAGTACCTACGTAGTCGTCACCTGATAAGCAGTTTTCAGACAGCCCATGCCGTAAGACAACATCGCCTGAAAGTTGAATTCAGAATGACCGAGTCCAACCGTGTTGCCTGTGGTTCTTCCGACCTCGCCCTTCCCGACGATCTTCGCGAGCCTTTCATCGCACATCTTGACCAGTTGAAGGAGCGATACCTTGAGCGCGGGTGGGGAGCGCGAGTCGGGTTCGGATCGCGGCCGGCGTTGATTGTAATCGACCTGGCTCTGTACTGGACTCAGCCAGATCATCAGATCGGGACGAATGTGGATTCCGTTGTGGATGCCACGTGCAGGATTCTGGCCGCGTCGCGGGAAGCCGGTATCCCGATCTTCTTCACATCATTTGCCTACGATCCGGCCGATCCACCCAGCCCACAGAACAGCAAGCTTGTCATGAAGTTGACTCCGGGCGATGCCACACTCTTTGACCTTGACGATCGACTTGATCGACGCCCCACCGAAAAGCTGATTCGCAAACGCTATGCGTCAGCCTTCAAAGGCACAAACCTGCACGAAATGCTGACGTCACTCGGAATCGACACGCTCATCGTGACGGGTGTCAGCACCAGCCACTGCATTTATGCGACCTGCCGCGACGCGACGGACAGCTTCCGCGTCATCGTCCCGGAAGAAGCCGTTGGTGAACGCTGCGAGGTCTTCCATCGAGTCAACCTGCTCGATATCGACATCGACCTTGGCGATGTGACGCCCATCGAGGATGTCATTGGTTCGATTCAACGCGTTGTCGCATCGTAGAATGCTGTCAACATTTGAAGCGGCTTGTTGCACTTGTTGGAATATTCTGTGACCACACCTTACTCACGTTCGATTCAGTTTTTGAGAGTCCTGCTCTGGACGATCTGTCTTAGTTACTCCGCGTCGGCCAACGCTGCTCCTCTGTTGGAAGCACTTTTTCCGTTCTCGTGCGAGCCAGGTCAAAAAGTCACGGTCTCCCTGACAGGCAAGCAACTGGAGAATGCACAAGCTCTCATTTTCTCGATTCCCGAAGTCACGGCAACGCTCGGCGACAAAGGGGAGATCGTCGTATCTGTCGACGCAGGAACACCGGCGCAGGATTGCGATGTGTGGTGTACTGTCGACGGCGAAGTCAGCAACCCTCGGCGGTTCGTGATTTCGTCAGTGGCTAATATCGCCGAATCCGGCAAAAACGACTCCCTCAGCTCAGCTCAGGCTATTCCGTTTCCCGGCGCGGTTGATGGTCGGCTGGATGCGGCCACGAAGTTCGACTGGTTTCAGTTCAGGGCGAAAAAAGGGCAGTCGGTGACGTTGAGCTGCCGTTCCCAAACGTTGGACGGTTCGGCTCTACCCGTCGTGACTCTCTTCAGTCCGGACGGCCAGGAGATTGGTCATTCAAGCGGCCGGCGACGCGAACCTCTGCTCTATGACAAACTGATAGCGACCGGTATTTATCACGTCCGCATTTCTGATCGTGCTTACCGCACCGCGCCAGACTGTTTCTATCGATTGGAAATTTTCGCCGCCCCGCGGATGGTTGCTGTGTGGCCGGATCTGATTCAACGGGGCAACTCTCTGAAACCCACTTTCTCTTTCTATGGGCATGGGGCGCCCGAAACAGGCGAGCAGTCGTCACAATTCGCCGGTAGTCGTTCGGTTGTACAGAAACTTGTGGGTGACCAGCCGATTCTCGCGGCATCATTGAGTCCTGCCTGGCAAAGCACGATCGAATCTTTTGAGACGTTCGTCCCCGGTCGGCCGCACTCCACGGTGACTGCTTTGTCGGGCGCACCGCGAATCCGTCTGGCCGATCAACAAGTCGACTACGAACAGGAAGCGAACACCGAGTCGGCGATAGAATCGCAACTACTCGCGGTCCCGAGCCTTATCAACGGACGCTTCAACAGTCGTAACGACGCTGACTGGTACTCCTTCAAAGCGACGAAGGGACAGTCATTAGCGATCGACGTCTACGGAGACCGACTCGGTCACCTCATGGATATCGAGGCCGTCATCATGGACTCTGCCGGAAAGACGCTCATTGCGTTTCCAGACATGCCTGTTCTGAAGAATCTGCCTCCTGTCGTGACGCCAGTGTCGCTCGATGTTTCCACTACATGGAAGGCTCCAGCTGACGGGATGTTTCATCTCGTCCTTCGCGATCTCTACGGATCAACTCTTTATGGAGTCGACCGCACTTATGCACTTTCGTTGAGAGCATTACAGCCATCTTTTGATGTGGTGATCACGTCCCCGGGCGACCAGACGCCGATGGGCTATTCGATTCCCCAAAACGGCCGAACCGGACTTCAAGTTGCGCTGCTTCGAAGCGATGGGTTTGCCGATGCTGTTCGTCTGCGTCTCTCAGAAGCCAATCGGAAAGCGGGCCTGACACTCGACGAAACGTGGGTTGGTCCGGGTGAGTCGTCCGCCATTGCGGTCATTTCGAGTATTCCTGGGGTAAATGCCGTGTCGGCAACTCGCTTTCTTGAACTCGAAGCAACCACCGAATCGGAGCCCTCCCGGATCAAATACGCACGAGCCGTAACTCTACTCCGCGCCGGTGCGACTGAAGGTCGTTTCATGAATCGCCTGCCGGTATCAGTATCGCGCGAGCTTCCACTGACCGTCGACCTGTCGGCAGTTGAAACCGAAGTTCAACCGGGACGAAAGCTCGCCCTCTCACTGAAACACAACCTTAAAGCCGGAACCCTGAAAGCGGACGCGATAATTGAGTTCCCGAATGTTCCCACTGGAATTAAAGCACCGTCAGCAGTCATTGAAAACGGTTCTGCCAGTGCTTCGATCAAGTTACAAATTCCCGACAAGCTGCCAGCAGGCAGGTACTCACTGGTGGCTTTAGTTAAAGCAACGGTTATCTCTGAACCGGACGAGGCCCAGTCAAAGGCGAAAACAGTTCCTAAAGAACAGGCACTTCGTGTTTGGTCGAATGCCGTTTCTTTCCGGGTAATCCCGAAACCTGCTGCACCCGGCAAGTAATCCGCCGCGCATTGCGACCAGTTCTGTCGTTCGGAACATTGTCTGGAAAAGCGTTCGTCACGTCTTACCGAACTGTTGTTTGATGTGACGCATCATCTCACGGCAAAGCCTTCACGATCACCGCAGGTGTTTGTTCTATCAACTCTAACCTGGCTTCACACGACCGATCTTGCGTTCCTGTCGGCAAAACCAAACACTGGACTCCCGTTCGGCTTCAAAATGAAGTCGTACTCTCGTCCTGCCCCCCCCTTTGTCACGCCCAGAACTATCATGTCCTCCCACATCTCACGATTCATTGTCGCTGCATTGCTGTTCGTTCACATTGCATCCGAAAACGGCCGCGCCGAGCAAAGCGAGTCTGTGCCGACATCGAATGCTCCACACTTCGCGGTGTTTCCAGACGCAGTTCGACTTGACGGGCGTGACTCCCGGCAGCAGGTCCTTGTTACCTTGCTGAACGGTCGATCGACGGACGCTACTCGGAACGTCGAGTTCACGATCAGCGATCCCGCAATCGCCGCAATCAGCGCGACGGGAATTGTGATGCCTCGAAAATCAGGCAGCACGGAACTGCTAATCAGCCAGGGCGAAATTACAGCGAAGATTCGGATTGAAGTCGCGAACGGAGAGATCGACTTACCCCTGAGTTTTGATCAGGACATCGTCCCTATTCTCACACGGCGAGGCTGCAATGGAGGGGGATGCCACGGTAAGTCTACGGGGCGTGGCGGCTTCAATCTTTCGCTGTTTGGTTACGATCCAGAATCCGACTTCGCCTCGATCACACGCGAGTCAGCTGGCCGACGTGTCACGACTCATCAAAGCACGGCTTCTCTGCTGCTTCAGAAGCCGGCGATGCTTGTACCTCATGGTGGCGGGAAGCGACTTTCCATCGACGAACCTGAGTTCGTTCGACTGGCACGCTGGATAAAAAATGACGCTCCACGAACGGTACCCGACACAACAACCACTCCGACGTTTACGAAGCTGGCTCTTGAACCGGCACAACGATCACTTCAACCGAATGTGCAACAACAAATTGTGGTAATGGCGCATTTCTCTGACGGAAGTGTGCGAGACGTCACGCGGTTGGCCACGTTTAAATCGAATGATACGACGATTGCCGAAGTCGATGAGTGGGGTCTGGTCACAACGGCCAAACGTATAGGTGAAACGGCGATTGTTGCTACCTATT
>CALGTK010000158.1 GCA_937904325.1 uncultured Planctomyces sp. | reverse complement strand
TGGTTACGAGGGAAGCCGCGGCGAGTACTACATCTTCGAAGGTGGCGACGTGGCTCACGTTCACCGCATGTTCGAAAACGATTGTGCAAAGTGTCACACGACGTGGGCCCCTCTTCAGCGAGCTCTGGAACTTGATTTCTCGCAGAAGGTCTACTCGGTCGAGAACAAAGCCTGCCTGACTTGCCACCCTGGTTCGGTGCATCACAAGAATCAGATTCCCGCTCACGAAGACATCTCCTGCGCCAAATGCCACATTGAACACAAGGGAAATCATTCACTCGTCAAAGTTGAAGATCACATCTGCGTAGAGTGTCACGAGAACCTCAAAACTTCCGACGGACAGATGTCGTTTGCCGCTTCAGTTACCGAATTTGGACGTGAAGGAGGGCACCCGGAATTTGCTTTCGCACGACTGCTGAACAGCAATTCGGCAAACACAGCAAGCGTTGGTTCTGCTCAAAGCGTGAGGAAGCTACTGGCCTTTGATGAAGAAAACGGCTGGCAGGATCAAGCCAATATTCGCTTTAACCATTCGGCTCATCTGAAATCAAAGCGTGACGAGTCAGGCAAGCTCGTGTATGGCATCATTGGTCAGGATCAGCGACTTGGCGAAGACGGATTCACGGACCTTTCTCAAACGTGCAACGCCTGTCACGTAAAGGATTCTGAAGGTAAGTACATGTTGCCAATCCGGTTCGAGCAACATTGCCAGAAATGCCACCCGCTTCTGTTTGACAACAAACAATTTGGCGGACAGCAGGTGCCTCACGAGCAAACGGGCGTCGTGCGAGGCTTCCTGACTGAAAAATACACCATGGCTGCTTTACGAAATCCGGCTGCTGTTGATGATGCAAGGCCGGTCCGTTCCATTCCCGGCCGCAAGTCAAGGCCTCTTCTGAACAAAGATCAGGTTGAGTGGGTAGCTGAACAGTTAAAGTCTGCCGAAATTGAAACGTTGCGACATACGCACGCGATGTTCGGTCCTGAAGCAAAAGGTGGATGTGCCTACTGCCACACCGTTGAGAATCAGGATCAACCGGGAGCCTGGGAGATCGTTCCACCGGGGATTCCAGATCGCTGGGAACCACATGCAATCTTCAGTCACGAAGCTCATCAGATGATGAACTGTGCCGAATGTCACGGTAAGGTGGATCAAAGCAAAGATACGGGAGACGTGATGCTTCCGCAGATGGAGTTGTGCCGAAAATGCCATTCGCAGCATCCGGAACAGCCACCAGCCGGAGAGCCGTCGCGGCATTTTGGGGCCAGCAACGATTGTGTCGAATGCCACATCTACCACGATCACGGCGAAGACAAGTTTGTCGGCACACTGGATTCCCTGCTTGGCGTTTCAAAGGCCAATCCTGACGCGATTCTGAAGGACAAAAACACGAACTAAAGCGGAAAGGACTGCATCCCCGTTGCGCGAAGAAACTCGGGGATGTTCAATTGATTCATCTGACAGGTCGCATGGCCGCGGCTGTTCAGTTCCGGATTTACCGGAGAGGTTCATGCACTGGAAAATGACATTCAGAATCCTGTTCACGGCAACGGCCATTGCTGGCGTTGTGGTGTCCACCCGAACGTCATCTGGCGTTGAACCTGCCGAAACGAGTGGCGTTGCTCTCCGCACCGCCGAAGGTGCTGCCCCTACGCGCGGCGTAGCCCTGCAATCCAGCGGGCGACATTTTGTCGGTGTCGGCGGATGCGCAGCCGCAAATTGTCACGGCGGAGACGGTACGAAAGGCACGGTCGGCAGCGAGTACAGCATCTGGATTCAGGATGACAAACACGCTGAAGCCTATTCGGTGCTTTATAACGAGACTTCACAGCGAATGGCGAAGTTGATGAAACTCGACAAGCCGGCGCATCAGGCGGCTCTATGTTTGAACTGCCACGCACCTCAGAACGATCCACCGTTCGCTGGCAAGAACGTTCATGGTTCACTGTCTGCATTACTCGATGGTGTGAGTTGCGAAGCCTGTCATGGTGCTGCTTCCGACTGGTTGGGGCCGCACGTTCGACACGACTGGGCGAAGCAGTCGCCTGAAGAAAAGGCAGCTCTTGGATATCGCGAGACGAAGAACCTCTGGGACCGATCCAAAGTTTGTGCAGACTGTCACGTCGGCGAGCCAGGACGGGACGTGAACCACGATCTCTATGCTGCCGGGCATCCTCGGTTGTTCTTCGAGATGTCAGCATTCCACGCCAACATGCCTGCTCACTGGGACCGCAACGACGATCGTGGTCGCGCCGGTCCGGATCGTGATAAGTCGTCATTCGAAGCGAAACTATGGGCGATTGGACAGCTCGCTTCGGCTGAGGCAGCCCTCGATCTGCTCGTTCATCGAGCGGAAAACACTCGCGACGACTTTGTTCTGCAAGACAAAAACGCGAAATATCCATCCGGCGAGACCGTAGCCGTCTGGCCTGAGTTTTCGGAAACGGGATGCTTTGCCTGCCATCACAATCTTGACTCTCCAAGTTGGCGGCAAAAACGAGGCTACACTTCTCGAAACGCTGGCGGATATCCATGGGGCACATGGCTGTTCCCAATCCTGCCAACCGTCGTCAAATCATCTGGCACGAGCGATCTTGCCAGTTCTGACAGTCCGTTGTCCAAGTTAATTCGCGAAATGTCTCGTCCTTATCCCAATCGGAAGGCAGTCGTTTCGAATGCCAGAGACCTGCAATCAATTCTGACAAAGTCAGCTGCTAATATTGACGCACAGCGGTTGTCTGCCGATCAGATTACTGGCTGGTTAAAAGGTGTTTCCGTTACAGGAAATTCAGCCTCACAGCAGAGTTGGGACGGCGCAACACAATCGTGGCTGTCACTGACGGCTATTCATCAAGGACTTACGGACGTTTCCGGAAGCACAGGTCAACCTTCCGAAAAGAGTCAGCAGATCAACAAATCGCTGGAGCAGATTCGAACTCATCTCGAGTTTCCCAAAGGTTTTGACAGCCCGGAAACCTTCTCTTCGGATCCCGCGACAGCAATCTCTGCCGAGCTGAAAAAGATTCACGACATTCTTGAGTAGAGCAGACTCCGTCAGGATTTACCTGACCTGTGGTTTATGAAAAGGACTGCCTGATGCCGACATATTTCCGGCTTATGAAGCGAGTCATCTGGACCAGCGCTGCTGGTCTGTCGGCCGTAGCCGCTTTCCAGACATTTGGGCCTGAAGTTCCGATGACACAGTCAGTCGCAATCGCTCAGGATGACCTGCTCAGTAAGACCTGGGCAGAAATAGCAAGACACGGCGGTGGAACGCCGACTTTTCAAGGGATTCAATCATGTGTCCCTTGCCACAATGAATCGATCGGCGAAAAGACTCCATTTGTCACGCTGAACCGTGAATTCTGTGCGTTGAATGAAGTCAGCGTTTTTACTGACGACAAGCATCGACAAGCCTGGGAACTGCTCAAAGGCCAGCTTGGAAAGCAAATGCAGAAGATTCTTGCTCGAAGCAAGGGCGACTCGAATTACAGCGTGCTCAAAGACAAGCAGTGTCTCGCGTGTCACGCCAACCTGCCTCCCGACAAAGACGTGGCTGACTTTCCGTCGTTGGAATTCGGCGTCACCTGCGAATCCTGCCACGGCCCAAGTTCAGTGTGGGAAGGACCTCACGATGATCCTCGGTGGAGAAAAATGTCTGCCCAGGAAAAAGAACAGGAATGGGGCATGATCGACGTGCGGAATCCTGTCCGACGTGCTCAGCAGTGCTTCTCTTGCCACATCGGCAATGTCCAGGAAGGTAAAGTCGTCACTCACGAAATGTATGCGGCGGGGCATCCACCGTTGCCGGGAATCGAGATCGAAACATTTTCCGAGCAGATGCCAGCTCACTGGAGAACACTCACTGAGAAGGGCGAGTTCAAGCATCGCGAGGATTATCTGGCAGCTAACTTCCCGGAACAAGGACAGAAACCGCTGACCGACCTGACACGGACGAAGTCGGTAATCATTGGCGGAACGATGGCTCTCCGGGAAACTGTCAAACTGTTTGCATCACAGGCAGTCGCTGAGGATTCTCAAGCCTGGCCGGAACTTGCTGTGTTTGATTGCTCGGCCTGTCACCATGACCTGGGGGCTCCGAGTTGGAGACAAAAACGCGGTTATGGAAAATCGCTACCCGGTCGACCGCAGATGTTTGCGTGGCCCGAGGCATTGGTAAAACTTGGCATCCGTCAACGATCTGGCGATGACGATGCGGCTTTCCAGAAAGACTGGGACACTTATCACGGCAAGATCGAAGAACTTCGCCGAGTTCTGGATCGTCGACCATTCGGTGACCCAAAAGCAATACAGGCAGTCGCGATGGGAGACGAGGGTCTGGTCGCATGGCTTGATCAGTTGGCCGGCGACGTATTTCAAAGTCCCGTTGGACAGGAAGATGCAGACAGGACATTGCAGACACTGGTCGCACTGCCGCCAGAGACTTACCCCGACTTCCATTCGGCTCGTCAACTGGTCTGGGCGATTCGGACGATCGTCTCAGAGATGAACACTGAAATGCCAAAGTTGGCGGCTGCACCGGAAGGCGAAGCTAACAAAGCAGCAATCGACCGAGGTCTACGGAATCTCAAAACATTTTACGCATGGAAAGTGGGGGAGCGTGCGGCCGCAGAAAAGAAGATCGACGATCTACTCACACAGCTTGAATTGACTCAAAAACTGCGACTTGTGCTACCCGCCGGAACCGGTGGTGCAGCGTACGACGAACCTCCTGAAGAATTGATCGGCGATCAACTTCCAGAGTCGCTTAAAGCAATCGGTAGCTACGATCCGGAGTGGTTCCGCGGGCAACTCCAGGAACTGGCAAAAACGATGAATTCAGCCAGCAATTGATGCCGCAACCTGGTGTCGCTGATCCGAAGACCCGATATTCAACGGAACTAGCAGTTGCTCGGGCTGTTTTTATTTGTCAGCCAAATTTCGGCTGACGCAAAACGGTGTCTATCGCCGCTAAATCGTTTTGAGGCGTTACGGTCGTCGGTTCATAGTCCACAG
Organism: uncultured Planctomyces sp.; assembly: GCA_937904325.1. Lineage (GTDB taxonomy): Bacteria > Planctomycetota > Planctomycetia > Planctomycetales > Planctomycetaceae > JABMPE01. Next base: position 17,684 of record CALGTK010000158.1, on the reverse strand, counting down.
CGGGTGACCATCGATCTCTTTGACTGGGTTAACAATCATGTGGACCAGAATTCGCGTTCTTTCTCTCCTCACCGTTACAGCCTGTTTCGGTGCTCTGGCTGACTCGACAAACGCCGAGGTCGTTGCCGGAACTGTTGTTTCTGTAAGTCCTCGCACGAACCGACTTGTGGTCAAGCTAAGGTCGAAAGAAATAAACCGTGCCCTGCGTCTGACCTCGGATACTCGTGTTCTGATTGACGGCAAAAAGGGGTATGTCAGCCGACTGAAACCCGGCCAGTCAGTCTACGCCTTCGTCAGCGACTCTTACGTCACTCGCCTCAACGTGAAATCGGTGGTCAAATCAAATCCGATTTCTGAGCCGAAAAAGGTGACTTCCGGCAGTACGTTTGGCCCCTCAAAGACATCGAGCCCAAAGCCCAGGGACTCGTCAACGACTGGAACGCCATCGACACTCACTGGCAGCCGTACGTCGTCTCGTGCAGCACGGAGTCGTCGGTTCCCGACGAAGCCTACTGAATCAACTTCTGTCAGTCCGTCGTCCAATGGCGACTGGAATCAGTTTCGCGGTCCGAATCGCGACAACCTTTCGAAAGAAAGAGGGTTGCTGGCGGCTTGGCCTGATCAGGGCCCTCCGCGGGCATGGACTGCTCAAGGAATCGGTGAGGGGTATTCGGCCATCTCAATCAGCAACGGTCGCGTTTACACGATGGGCAATGTTGGTCGAGAAGAAAAAGTCATCTGTCTGGATCTTGAAACTGGCCGTGAGATCTGGAGCACGACGAACGGGCGGGCTTTTCAACAGAATCAGGGCGATGGACCACGCGGAACTCCATCGATCATGGACGGACGAGTGTATTCACTTGGAGCCAACGGTGATCTGTCATGCCTGGATGCTCATAGCGGGCAGCAGCAATGGCGAAAAAATATCCTTCAGGAGTTCGGCGGCGAAAACATTCACTGGGGACTCAGCGAGTCAGTCCTCGTCGACGGCGACAAAGTTATCTGCACCCCCGGTGGCCGACGAGCAACAATGGTTGCGTTGGATCGGAATACGGGAAACGTCATCTGGACGGCGGCGGTTCCGACCAGTCCTAAAGCAAGTTACGCGTCACCTGTTGCGGTTGATGTGGGCGGTGTCCGTCAATACGTCAATTACACGCACGGAGGTGTGGTCGGCGTTCGAGCGTCGGATGGACGCGTCATGTGGGGACATCGCGAATCTTCAAACGGAACGGCGAATTGCTCAACGCCGGTATTCTACGACGGCAGCATCTTTACCGCTTCCGGGTATGACACCGGCGGGGCGTTGTTCCGACTTCAATCCCGCAATGGACAGACCGTTTCTCAGGTGGCCTACTCAACTCGCGAAATGAAAAACCACCACGGAGGAATGGTTGTGGTCAATGGGTACCTCTACGGATCAAGCGATCCGGGCATTCTGAAGTGTATCGAACTTCGCAGTAACCGAGTTGTCTGGCAGAACCGATCGGTTGGAAAAGGGGCGGTCTCTTACGCCGATGGTCATCTCTACGTTCGCAGCGAGCAAGGGCCGGTGGCACTTGTTGAAGCTACGTCGAATGGCTACGAAGAAAAAGGCCGGTTCGACCAACCGCAACGCAGCGGGCGGGCGGCATGGTCACATCCAGTCATCGCCAACGGAAAGCTGTTTCTGCGAGACATGGACAACCTGCTGGCCTACGACATCCGTGCAAACTGAAAATCGTAGCCAGCGCTACTTTGCTGGCTCGCTCAGGTCGATGTCGTCGGGTTTGTAAATCATGACGACAATGGCCGCGATGACAGCGAGTGCCAAAAAGACGGTCGCAAAGTTCAACTCCAGGCCCTGCTCGTTGAGCTTCCTCCGGACCAATTCGAAGATCGCATAAAAGGCGGCTGACAGCAGGATTCCGATCCAGTTGACCAGGTTCATCGTACCGATCATCCGTCCTTTTTGTGATTGAGGCGGCACACTCTGTAGTGCTACCTGTAAAGGAACTGCGAAGAATCCTGCGCAGGCTCCGAGCCAGATCAGACAACCGCGGGCCAGCCATTCGGCCGTCGCAGCGTCGAAGAGTAAGTGACCAGAATCTGCAGCGACGATCGTCGTCTCGCTAGCCAACGCCGGCGCATCTGGTTGGAAATACGCGATTGCTGTCAGAGCAGGAAAGCCGACGACCATGCCGAACATGCCCGCTCGAACAACGCCAAATCGAACGCAGTTCTGTGATAGTCGTCCCGACATGACGCAACCAAAAGCGATGCCAACTCCCATGCATGCCTGCAGGATTCCAATTCGGTCGTCACTCAGATGCAGATCATATTTACCCATGCTGTTTACCGAAGCCTGAACAACGCCGCCAACAAACCAGAACAACGACGACACCAGCAGAACACCCAGAAGAAAGCGGTTGTTCTGAAGTAATCGCCAGTTGTCGCCATCGATACCTGCTGCCTGCCACGTAAGCTTTAAGTCTGGCTGTGCCACTGGCGTTGGGCGAACCAGGCAAGCGGCGCCTGTCCCCACAATGGCGATGCCGATCGAAAGCACACTGACCCATGCCAGGCCTTCCTGGCCGGGGAGAGCTTCCTTCAGAATTCCTGCCGATGCGAAGCCGAAGATGATTGCCAGAAAGGTGGTCATCTGAAAGATGCCATTGATCCGGGGTAAATCTTCATCGCGAAACTGTTCGGGAAGGATTCCAAACTTGGACGGGCCAAAAACCGTACTTTGCATACTCATTAAGAACAGAACGATGAGCAACGCCCAAAGTTCGCCAGACAGAAAGGCCAGCAAGCCGCAGCCCATCACAACGATTTCAAGCGATTTGCACAGTACAACGATGCGTCGTTTGCTGATGCGATCGGCCAGGTATCCCGACGTTCCTGAAAACAGAATCCACGGTGTGGCAAAAATGGCCATTGCAATTGGCTGATACCAGTCGGAAACTTCGCCATCCGTTGCTTGAGCAACTTCGTGTGCTTTTTCCAGACATAACAGCAATACCAACTGCTTAAACATATTGTCGTTGAAGGCGCCGAGCAGTTGGCTGATCGTAAGTCCCCAAAAAGACCGATCGCGGTAGAAGCTGGTGGAAGCCTGAGACTCCAAGCGATCAGAATTACTCACGAGTCGCTCCGATCGACAATGTGTGCTTTGTGATTGGCGATGAGAACGACCGGTGGACACTTGCCCGGAACTCTCGTACGGCAAGCTCATCGACGGTTGATGTACGGTCTTCATTCCGGCATGCGGCAGACCGAATCGCAACAATATCCGGCTGGATCGAGTTCAACCCGGGCAGCATCGAAGATGTCAGCCGCCCGGCAACAGCAAAGAATCGGCCCGATTGCTGAATCGCTGCAGCAAGGCCGCGAAGATGCTCAACGTCAATAGCGTCCAGGAGCTGCCCCGAAGTTTTAGACCAGGTGTCTACAAGAATCCCGGCTATTTCAATTTCGGACGACAATTTAGACGACAGAATGCAATCAAGAATCGCATCAGGAGATGGGGCTGCCGCTTGCTCCCAGTCGGCATAAATCACAGCGACCCACTGATGGAAACTGCTGACCATGCTTTCGGAAAACGATTCAGTCAGAAACGACATTGTGTCCTGCCAGCGAGTGGACCAGTTGCTGTCACGACACAAACCGGCAAGCCCCAGTTTTGTGAACGAAAGCTGCGAAAACGACTCCGGCAGACCTGCGTTGAGATTCTCCCTGCACAGCAATGGTGAGTAGTCGGTGACTTCCCCCAGCGCTGCGCTGACGGGAATTCCTGACTGAAGGCCGGCCTGAAGGACGCATTCGATCACACGGTTGTCGGCTTTGCCAAGTGATCCAAACGAAGGTTCCTTCACGTCCAGAATCTGGCATCCCCCAGCCGAGGCTGCAATTGCCTCATCGGCGGATCTGACGCTGACCAGCAGTTGAGGTATGTGCATCCCGTCAGACGGCGTCTCGGAAGTACTCTCAGTCATACACCGCCTGCCTGAACGATCGTTTTGCCGACTCAATTGAAGATGAGCTGATTACTCAGGTCCTAGCTTTCTTTTGACGGAAGGACCCAGATATTTCTGAAGCGAACTGGATTTCCGTGGCTCTGCAGATAGATCGGCCCTGGTTCCGGACCTTCTTTGACAGGGTGGGCGGTGGTACCTCGAGGAAGTTCGAGGTTCTCGTGAACTTTGACTCCGTTCAGTAGTACCGTCATACGGGCATTCTCTACCTTCTTTCCCGCATCGTCATATCTAGCTTCCGTGAAGTCGATGTCGTAGGTTTGCCAGACGAGTGGTGGCAGGCACATATTTACGGACGGAGCACTGATCGAATAGACGCCGCCACATTCGTTGTTTTTACCTTCAAGACCGAACGAATCAAGAATCTGGGTTTCGTATCGCCCCTGCATGTACAGACCACTGTTACCTCGGCCCTGGCCACGATCAAACGGTTTGAACGGAAGTCGAAACTCCAGATGCAGTTTGAAATCCCGGAATAGCATCTTCGATGTGGCACCTTCCATCAGCAGTTTGTCTTCCGACATCCTGCCACCTTTAAAGTGCTCGGCGGTTGAGCCATCGAACAGTACGACCGCTCCCTTCGGTGGCTTCCTGCCAAGTGTCGGGCTCTTTCGGTGGACCTTTGGAATTTCACCAATGACGTCGCCTTCGCCGTTCTTGATCGAAATTCCGCTACTGGTAAGTTCGCCACTTCCTTGTCCGAGTAACGAAAACCGGATGGCGGCGGCGTCTCGTTGCGCTTCGGCCTGGTACTTCAGCAATTCTTTCTTCCAGCCGTCACCAGGCAGCCCACCGGGATAGGCGACTGCGCGAAACTTGCCATCGCCGAGGGCAATCACCTGCACACCAAGTTTGATTTCGCCGCTGCCAGCTTTGACCGTGCCGGAGTATTCGCCCTGAAGAGGGTATTCATCTCCGGCGTCGTCCAGAGAAATAAAGACCCTTCGCGATTCCTTTTTCTTTGTTTCAGATGCGGTGACATCTTTGTCGGCCGCAAGAGCGTCCATGGTTGTGGAAAGAACGAAAAGCGACAGCAGCACAACAGGCAAGCGGCTCATAAGGGTCTCCCTGCGCAACACCAGGCATGAAGCATTGCGGTAATGACGTTTGTTTCAAAATTACAGAAACCGGACAATTAGTTTGACAATGTCTTCATTCTGAAACTGCTGCGCAAGCATTGCAAGGAGCTAGCGATCGATTCCGTTGGACCCGCAGTTTTCAGCAGGGATTCCTGTCGAAGCATGCGGGGTCTGGCATTCATCGCCGCTTTACGAACAGGCTGGCCGGAGCGTTTGTGGCCGTAGTGTGGCGAGGCACCGCCATTTCCAGACGCTGCTCGCGTTCATGCAAGAACTGTGAGAACAATGCCTCTGCTTCCTGAATGCTGACCAGGCCTGCGTCGATCAGTTGTTCCTTCAGAATGTCAGAACATTCAGCCTGTTCAGCCAGTAGCACTGCCAATTGCTGCTCGGTCAACAGATTGAGTCTCTGGGCGACGGCACCAAAGCGTTCGGCAGTTGACTCCTGAATGTCAAGAATCTTCTGAACGTCGCCTTTATTCAGCCATTCTTTCGAGTAAGCCGATTCGCCCAGTCGCACCTCGGCAGGTCGCGATGACTGAGCAATTTCGAACATGTCAGCTCCGTCGATAATTCGACGTTGGACGAGCCAGTAGCTGAATCGATTTTCGACGACGAGTTGCGAGATTCGTCGTTCGATTTCAGTCGCCATTGAATTCGTGGTGACGCAGTTTCGTCCTCGCCTTTTTGACTCGTACATCGCTGCATCGGCGGATTCGAGGATCCTCGCAGAAATGTTCTGGTCTCTGCGGCACAGGCTGACAAAGGTCGCACCAACACTAACGGTGACGGGAATTACGGATTTCTCGTGGTTAAACGTCTCGGTCTCAACTGACTGACGAATGCGTTCGGCAAGAACGCTCAGTCCGGTTTCGGAAGCATCGACAGCTAGCACGACGAACTCTTCGCCACCATATCGAGCAGCGATGTCTGCGGTGCGAACGTTCTTTAAAATGATCGCTCCCAGACGAGCAAGTACGGTATCGCCAAACTGGTGCCCGTAGGTGTCGTTGATCCGTTTGAACCGATCAACATCGACAAAGAGAACTCCAATGGGATTGCCTCGTCGACACGATCGGTCGATTTCTTTCTGGATCGATTCGTCAAAATAGCGTCGGTTGTAGAGCGACGTTAACGGATCGCAAAAAGCTTGTTCACGTAATTGTCGGTTCTGCGATTCCAGGTCCTGTCTCTCGATTTCACTGCGTCTGTGTTGAACCAACGTTTCCTGAGTCTGCTGGTGCTGAGCGATTGAAATTGCCGCCAATTCCTCGCAGGCTTGCGACATTAACTCGGCCGCACCTGGAAGATCGTCCGCATTTGCAGAAAGAATTTCTGCCGAGACCTGGATGCGTTCCTCGGTTTTGTTGAGAAACTCAGACAGTGTTTCTTCTGAAAAATGAAACAATGCCGCCGTCAGTTCTCGAAGCTCAGACAAAGCAGCGCCTGGAGCGTCCGAGCAGAAGTAGTCACCAACGCACGATGCGATCATCGTCACCCGAGCCAGTTCAAGTGATTCTTCGTTCGTGACGTCTGTAAGTATGCCATGGTGGTGACGCGTTGCGTCGCACATCGCCTCTGGAAACTTCCACTGTTGCATCAACTGCGTGCCGATGTCTGTATGGTTAAACCCAAACACCAATTTCTCGCGTACTTCCAGACTGGCTGCGTCTTCTTCCAGTTGATCGATGACAGGGATGTAGTCTTCACGCAGAACTCTGAGCATCGCCAGTTGACCGATGTCGATCAGCAGTCCGGTCATGAACAACTCGCTGGACATCGACTTTCTGTTGATGAATCCAGCAAGAGCTTCAGCAGCCGAAGCCTGAACGACTGATCGCAACCAGTACTGTTTGTAGTGCTCACTAAGTGGCCCGTCGGTCATTGCTTCAGAAGACAACGAAAAACTGAGCGCCAACGTCGTAATGACCGTTCGCCCAATCAATGGAACTGCCTGCTCAAGCGAGCGAATGTCTGAATGGAAGCTGAAGTAGGACGAGTTTGCAGATCGAAGGATTTTGGCCGCCAGCGCGGGATCCGACTTGACCGTTTCGACGATATCTTGGGTACTACTGTCAAAATTCTGGACGAGGTCAAGCAACTTGATCGCAACCGCCGGTACCGACGGAAGCTGCGGCGACTTAAGAATCTTGTCGAGCGATGAATTGGGATAAGCCATGTCGAATTCCCACGATGCAGCATGCAGCCTGGCGTCACGATTCCCGTAGCGCAAGGGTAGATTCGTTGAGGTGCTTGAAACGACCACTCAAGAGGCTACGTCACGCACATTCCGATAATGGTGGAATCTGTGTTCTCGGATCGCAGACAGAACCCCCCAGGCATTGATGGTCCATCTGTAACATGCGAGCGTGACTGGCGACTGGCAAAGGACTCAAGTCTGGAGGTAAGTGCCTGATTGACGAATTATCGCTTGCAATCAGTCCGCATCGCACGAGTCTGCGGCAGAAAATTTCACGGCGGAAATCATCGCTGATTCGTCAGTTCAGCTTTTTGGCAATCTCGTTGGCACCCGCCCATATGAAAAACATGATGACGGCAATCAGCGATACGTTGGCAAGTACTGAGTTACGGCCCTCATCACCGATGCGTTTGCGGCTGCAATTCAGCAAAAGAAGAGCGATCGCCAGGATCGGCATGAATGCCGCACCAACCACTGCGTAGGTAAGCTGGATTTTCTCGAAGCTGCCAAACAGTCCAACGGCGGGGATCGTCGCAATCGCGATCAGGGAGCCAAAGTAGATGGACGACTTGCTGTCGGCACGGTGCGAGGCTGCGCCCTGAATCGCGGATTCGCTATCACAGTCTGCCGTTTCGGCTAGTCGCCGCCGGCGAATCATTCGGAAGCAGTCGACGAAGAGGTACGGAACGCTTTGCCAGACCCCGAGCATGCTGCTGGCGACGGCTCCCCAGGCGCCGATCAGGAATGCAATCCGAGCAGATGGGCCGATCGCTCCAAGAGACGTTTCGAGTTGATTCGCCAGGTCAACGATCAACGTTGCACCCTTAGCTCCTGAGGCTGCATCCAGGCGGCTGCCAAGAATGACCATGCACATTCCGAAGATTGCCGTCACCACATATCCGGTTAAGAGGTCGAATCTGCAGTTACGAAGTTCACCGAGCCCTTCGCGATGGTCCTCTCGGATCCAGTAGCCGTAACAAAGCACAGTTACCGTGCCACCAACACCGCCCATTAACCCGATCGTCCACACTAGTCCGCCAAAGCCGAGCTGAGGAATCATCGGAATGAGCACACCGCTGGCCACGGCTGACCAATCCGGCTGGATTGCGATCGTCGTGGCAAGAACGGTAATAAACATCACGCCGATGCAAAAGCTCATCACCTTTTCGAACAGCCGATAGCCACCAGCAAAGACAAGCCCCAATGCGACTACGCTGTGAATAATTCCGTAGATAACTTTGTCGGCCGACGCTTCACCGAGCGGCAGTATGGCATGCGCAGCAATTCCGCAAGCACTCATCAGAGCGGCGCCGACGCAGAAACTCCACACGCAGAGGTACGCCAGAAAAGTAACTATCGCGACTCGGCCGAAGTGTCGAGCTGTGCCCTCAAGCACGGTGGAACCGGTCGCGAGCTGCCAGCGAGCGAGTCCTTCGTTGAGAACGAACTTGATGATCGCGCCCAGGAGCACCGCCCACAAAACCACGACGCCCAAACGCGAACCGGTCAGCGCGCCGGTTGCCAGATCTCCCGCACCGACGCCAGTTGCGGCGACAAGCAGACCGGGTCCAATGATGGCGCGCAGTCCAGATGGTCGAGCTGGTTTGGGATCAGACATACTGGCTCATCAAACTGTCAGTTTTCGAACGGCGGCGTGTATTTGCGATCAAAGTGAGTGTACCCACCATCCACGTAGATGATCTGCCCGGTTGTGTGACTTGAACGTGGCGAGGCTAGAAAGACCACCATGTCAGCCATTTCTTCGACCGTAGTGAATCGTTGACCAAGCGGAATCATGCGTTCGATGGCTGCTCGGCTGGCGGCCGGATCCGGCATCGTATTCAACCACTTTTCGTAGAGCGGTGTCCATGTTTCGGCCGGAACGACGGTGTTGACGCGAATTCCGTCCGCCACCAGATCGACCGCCCATTCGCGAGTTAAACCGTCGATCCCGCCTTTCGCTGCCGCATATCCTGATGTGCCACCCTGCCCGGTAACTGCGACTTTCGAGCTAATGTTGATGATGACGCCTTGAGATTTCTTCAACTCGTCCAATGCGTAATGCACGAGGGAGTAGCAATGGATGAGGTTTTTCTTCAGCGACTCGACAAATGCATCCGGCCCCTGGTCGAGGCCAACGCTGTCGTTGACTCCGGCGTTGTTCACGAGAATATCGATGCGCCCAAATTTCTGAATCGTCGCTTCAATCGCGTTACGGCAGGCGTCGACTTCGGACAGGTCTCCCTGAATAAAGAAACAGTCTTTGCTTTGAGCAGCGTACTCGGCTTCCAGGGCAATGCCCTCTGTCGTGCTGCGATTGACATTCGCGACACGTGCACCTTCGGCGAGAAATGACCGCACAATGCCCGCGCCGATCCCTTTCGAACCGCCAGTCACGAGCACTACTTTATCTTGAAGTTTCAGGTCCATTTTAAGGAAGACTCCGCGAAGGGCACACTGCTGGTGCCTGGTTATGAAGCAGCGGGAGGTTGGATTGTCAGCATGGCCAGGATCAGGTTCGCCGCGTTAAACAGCATGTGCAGCAGCACGACGCTCAAGAAACAACGACGCTGCTGATACACGTATCCAAGAATAAGAGCAAGCGGTAGCAGCGGAATTGCATCTGGCAGGCGATGTACCGCTGCGAAGATTACTGCGACTGCGAACAACGCTTCACGCGGCGGAGCGATTCTTTGCAGCCAGGTCTGCAGTACGACGCGGTAGATCAATTCTTCGACCAGAGGAGCGAGAATCACAGCCGCAATCACAATCCAGAAAACTGTGGTAAATGATCGATCCTGCTCAAGAAGCTGCAGAAGTCCGTGTGAATTCGTGGTGCTTCGCCACGGCAGCGTCAACACCCACACGCCCAGCACGGGAAGTACCGCCCCGGCGAATCCGAGTGCCCCATCAGCAATCTGTTGCCTGAGTTCTTTGAGATGAAATCCGAAGGCTTCGACGCTGGCAGTCGCCGAATACGTCATCGGCACAAGAATCGCCAGGAACAGCAGGACGTTGAACTGACAGGTCAACTGAACGTCGGCGACGGTTGGCGATCGCCCGGTATTGACGGGTTCGGAAGTCAGAGCGACCAGTTGCATGAGGATCCACGATGCAACAACGATGACCGAAATTGAATGAGCAACCGGTAGTGGCTCATCTTTCGCCGTAAGAACAGGAATGCGGTGCCACAACCGATACGCCGCTAAGGACAGTACGAGAAAACTGGCGACGCCAAGCACGCTCAGCAGGCAAACAGCGGGCAGCGGCATATCATCCATTTCGAATCCGATTGTGGCCCGGAGTCAACGCTTGTGAAAATTTCTCAGTGTCGAAAGATCAAACAAAAGCGACCGATCACTTCTGCCATTCGTCGTAGGACGGCGTGGGATAGGCAGTGATCGCCGCTTCGTCAATCTCGACGCCAAAGCCAGGGCGATCCGGCACGGTCACGACGCCATCTTCGATCGAAGGCTGACCAGAAACCCATTCCATCCACGGCCGCCCGGATTCGGCAAGGGGATCGGCCAGACCATTGTCCAGCACCGCGATAGCCGGCAACGACCACAGTTCTGCGCCACGATGTGGACAGACTCGAAGATCGAATTCCGCCGCAATCTCATAAACGCGGATCAGTTCAGTCAGACCGCCGCACCAGCACACGTCTGGTTGCAGCACCGTGTGAAGACGCTGCTCAGCGAGATGCCTGAATCCAGCCGAAGTGTATTCGTGTTCGCCACCTGCGATGGGAACCGGCGAGCTACTGACAAGTTCTGCATACCCGGCTTCGTCATGAACCGGTAGTGGCTCTTCCAGCCAACTTAGATTCAGGTCAGCCACGCGGTTGATGACGGCCTGCGTTTCTTCAAGGTTCCATTTCATCCAGGCGTCCGCCATCAACTCACGGTCTGGTCCGATCGCCGTCCGTGCTCGGGATAGCTGTCCGGCGATACAGTCGGCGAAGGCTTCCGTACTTCCGTTCTCGTCAGTCGATTGCCCGCCAAGGTGCAGCTTGAAGCCTTGATGCGGACTCGCTGCGACTTCGTCCATCGCATCGTTGTCCCAAACGGTGATGTACGTCGGCAGCGTCGATTGCTTTGCTCCGCCGAGCAGATTACAGACGCTTGTCTTCTCGACGCGGCCACGGAGATCCCACAACGCGAGGTCGACTCCGGAAATCGCCATCACAACGAGTCCCTTTTGCCCGTACGCAAGAGTCGAATCGAACATCTCCTGCCATAAAGTCTCGATCCGTGACGGATCCTGCCCGAGCAACATGTCTCGCAGAACGGTCCGCACAACATGAATCCCCCCGAACCCACCACCGCCGACTCCGTAGCCCGTCACACCTGAATCGGTATCTACGGCGACCAGAATCTGGCCGATGCTCGTCCGCCAATCATCGGGCGACGTTGGAGTGACCGGCTGACAGGCTCGGACATCAGTAATCTTCATGGCACGCTTCACTTGGATTCTGTTCATCATCCCGACTCACGCCGCCGGCCTGCGATTGTAGAATGGTACAAGTTAGAGACTCCGAGCCGGAGTCACCATCGGCTCGCGACATTCCAAGTTGCTGGAAAAAGCGAACTTCACCACGCCCTTTGGCGTCACCCATGACTGCACACTGAAAGCATTCCGTGAATACGGCACGGTGGCCTATTGGCATTCGATCCAGACTTCGCACCTTGTCTCCTGTGTAATCTACACAAGAGGCTCTGACTGGCGGTATCTAGCTTGATTGGTTCCCGGAAGCGGGCTCTCACGTGGCGAATGTTTTTCGTCGATCGAAGCTTGCTGCAGATTCCCTTGAGCGGTGTTGACGCTGCCCAGCAGCGTGTTGCCGTCAGACGCGTTTCCGTAATGGATCTCAGCGGACGGGATCGCTTCGGTTTCCATGTCAACTGTGTGTTCCTGCTTGTAATACAAGTGCGTGTGACCCTTCTTTATCTTCATGATCCGAACCTCGAGGTCGCTTGAACTTGGCAGTCCTGATTGAAAATCTTCTTGCGTTTTCGATCAAACTTCCGCAGGTCATCGTCGCTGTTGGTCTCAATCTCTTCAGCTTCGGCCGGGCTGCGAACGTACGCTTCCCGGTCCTCACCGGTGTCCCGACGAACGATCGACTTCAATTGCCGCGTTGGCTTCCAGCAACGTCAAATCCATACCGACGGTTTCACCTTTCATCAGTCCGTGCTCCTCGACCAATGAGGACACGAATGCAAAGACCTGATCGAATACCTCAAGAGGGAGTCGCTGACGAATGCGAGTCAGGCTCAAATGGCCCGGTGTGTTTTCATGCAGTCCATGCCCGCAAAACTTCCAGAGCGAGAGACTGCCTATACATTGCCACGCGATGCCCCGTTAAAAATCGGCTCCCTCGAAGGAACCGACAAAGATCATGCGGAAGTAGATGCCCGGCGGAATGCCAGGACGACCACCTTCTTTGCAAAACGGCTTGTACTACGACTCGCCAAAGTGGTCAAACTTTCCGTCCCGGAGCACACGATTCAGACCGTCATAAAACACATGCCCGTTCGACGCTGGCTACATCCCTGTCGCCACCCACAATTCCTGCTGCCGCTCCGTACGACGCTGACCAGGAGCCATCCGTTACTTTCCATCCACCAATATCAAGACCGCGAGCAGGGTAGCGCCAACTCATCTTCTGTCCTGGTCAGTCGGCGTCTTTTTCAACGGGCTGCTAACTCGAATTTTTCTGCGTTGGGGTCGATTTGTGGCAGGACAATTGGTGAAGCGAAGAGGAAGTCAAAAATGTCAGTAACAACGGCCGGTCAGAACTCATCCAACGAAGTCACTTCGTCGAACGTCGTCGTGCTGTCGGCAAAGGAGTCCAACTGAATATCGAGTTGGTTCAAGACTGTCAGGTAAACATTAGACAGCGGAGTCTTTTCGTCGCATTTGATTAATTGTCCGTGGTTGAGGCCTAACTGCTGTCCGCCAGCGAGCATCAGGGGGTAGTTGGCGTTGCGGTGGGTCTGGCTGTTGCTGCTTCCGTAGAGGACGACCGTATGATCGAGCAAAGTTCCGTCGCCTTCCTCGGTCGACTTGAGGCGAGTCAGGAACCGAGCCATCTGGTCGGTCAGGAACTGGTGCCACTTACCAAGTTCTTCGCCGCCCTTCCCTTTTGCTCCGCCGTGGGCCAGACCGTGCATATTTTTGCCCATGCCGAGCAACTGTGGAAACTTGCCGGCGATCGACGTGGCACCATTCATGTTGCCAAGCTGGTACGTCGCAACACGTGTCGAGTCAGTCTGAAACGCCAGGAACATCAGGTCGTACATCGTCTGAATCAGTTCCTGCGGCGTCGAATCGTCAGCGTCCAGACTCAGGCCGACTTCGTCAACGCGAGGCTTGGGAATTTCAAGCCATTGCTTGGATCGCTCGACGCCTTTTTCGATCTGGCGGACGGAAGCCAGGTACTCGTCGAACTTCTTCTGGTCGTACTTTCCAAGTTTGCTGCGCACGGATCGCGAATGCTCGAGCACTCGATCAAGCATGCTACCTGTTCGTTCAAGACTGGATCGCTGAGCATCGACAGAGTCTGACGTCACGCCGAACAGACGGTCAAAGACGACTCGCGGTTTGTTCTGAGCAGGTATCGCCTGGCCGTTTCGGTTGTACGAAAGCGTGCTGGAACGAGTCGGCTCTCCCACTCCACCGTCCGTTGAAATAACGAGTGATGAGTATCGCGTTTGATCGGCCTGATTCGCAGCGATGATCTGGTCGAGCGACATCGAATTCTTCATCCGGCTGCCGATCAGCGCCGAACCAGTCAACCAGATGTCAGCCGTATCGTGACCACCCATCGAACGACCGTTCGGATGTGACATCCCCTCGATCATCGTCAGGTTCTTCCGCAGCGGCTCCATCGAACGATGGATTTCGCCGAACGTGAAGTCACGACCTTCGCCAGTCGGCGTCCAGTTCCACTTCGCAAATTCAGAGCCTGCATTCTGGAAGACACTGCCGTACGGAAAGTACGTCGCACAGAATCGTTTGGGGCGATCCGCCTGACTGGCTTCTGACCCCATACAGTCAAGCATCGGCAGTGCCAACGAAACTCCAACTCCCTTAAGGAGTGTTCTACGATCAAGTTGCCATGATTTCATCGTCTTCGTCCTGGCGTTGCTGGTGACTGTTCTGAAGGTTGACTCGGGTCGCGCCGCGTTATTTCGAGCGGAACGCGGCGTTCGCCACAATTAGCTGAATCAGCTTCTGTAGTTTGTAGTCGTTCTTGATGAACTGTGCCGTAATTGTCTCGACGGTTTCGCGGTCACTTAGCTCCAGTGAGCGACCCAGTGAGTAAGCCAGCATTCGGCTTACCAGCGTACGAGCGAACTGTTCGCGTTTCTCGGTCAAAAGGTATTTTTTCAGCCCGTCGAGACCGTTGACCTCGTGACCACCCGGTAAGGTTGCTCTGGCGGAGACGTCGAATTCCACCATCTTTCTGCCGGATTTACGTTGAATCTTATCTCGCAGCAGACCGACTGCGTCGAACTCTTCTAGAGCAATTCCCCAGGGATCAATGCCACGGTGACAGCGGGCACAAGCTTCGTTTTCTCGATGCTCCTTGAGCTGCTCTTTCAATGGCAGGCTCGCGACATCGCGGTTCTGCTGGTCGAGGTTCGGAACATTTGGCGGCGGTGGGGCTGGGGGATCATCGAGTAGCCGTGTGCGAATCCAGACACCTCGCAGGATGGCGTGTGAATCTTCGCCGGTCGAATTAGCGAGTAGAACTGACGCCTGAGCAAGCAGACCTCCCCGGTGTTGATCTTCCGCCAAGGCAACTCGCTCGAACTCGATTCCTCGCGGTCCTTCAAGTCCGTAGTGCTCGGCCATCGGCTGATTCAGCATGGCGAAGTTTGAATCCAGAAATGCCAACGCGCTGGTGTTACTTCGTAAGATCTCGTTAAAGAATGCATGCGTCTCTTGCCGCATGTGAGGCTTCAGCTCGTTGCGGAATTTCGGGTAATACTCCGGGTTAACGGCGATGCGATTCATCCCGCCGAGGTCCAGCCATTGATCGCTGAACTGCTCGACTAAGTTTTGCGACCGCGGATCACTTATTAAACGATCCACTTCTGAAGTCAGCGTTTTTGAATTTCGAAGTTGCCCGGTACCGGCAAGTTCAAACAATCGATCGTCAGGCATCGAACTCCACAGAAAGTACGACAGTCGCGACGCCAGTTCGTGATCGGTCAGTTCTCGAACTTTTCCGGACGACGGTTCGACCAGGTACAGAAAGTCGGGCGAGACCAGCACCATTGCGAGGGTTTCCCGTATGGCTTCTTCGAACGTCGCAAAAGTGGGTCGTACTTCCTGAAAGTAGGCGACCATCATGTCGACTTCTTCGTTCGCGACTGGACGGCGAAATGCTCGTCGCATGAATCGGTCGAGAACTTCGCGTGCGTAGGCGAGTGGATTGGTTTCAGCGAGGTCGCTCGGAAAGAGGATGCGAGTGTGATGCGCGGGTGGCCAGTATTCGAAGGCTGGAGATCTGAAGTTGACGGATTCGATTTCGATCTTCGGAAATTTTGGATCAAGCGGGTAAACCGTGCGTGTCTTTGGCTTCTTCCGCTTTGCCTTCTTTTCTTTTTTCTTCTCAGCTCCGCTGCCTGCGGGATCAGATGGTTCGACTTCAGGTTCCTCGATCACTTCCTGACGAGGTTTTGGAGCCGGCTTTCCGTCGCTGTAAGCATTGGTCAGCCATAGTAAGAGGCCCGGATATTTGCTTTGCGTGCGACTTTGCAGCGGGAACGTTTCGAGCCGTCGTCGGAATTCGTAGTCCTGAAATTGCTCGCTCGTGATTTCCAGAGTTCCGACATCTTCTGACGGCGTCTGCGTGTCTGCGCGATAACCCAGCACGACTCGTAACTGAGGGTACGGTGCGTCGTCCGGCAAAATGGCTCGAGCTCTGACTCGGATCAGAAAATCGCCTTCGTCAGGAAACTCGACTGAACGAAAGACGAACGTGCCGGATCGTCCCAGAATGTTAGTCCAATTGCCTTTGCCCTTGTCGGCGGTGGTTTTCGTTTCCGTGGCGTCGACGACGGTCGGTTCATCGTAAGTGACGATTGCTCGGCTCATTGCGCTGCGGGCTGCCTCCAGGTAGCTTTCGAGCTGAAGTGCCGACATCCGCAGTGCGGAACCGTTGTTGGTAAAGCCGTCTTCGCCAGGACTTTCCGGAAGCAGATTCGGTCCGTAGTTCAAATCGAGCCCCAGCAGGTCGCGCATTGTGTTGCGGTACTCTGACCGGTTAAGCCGGCGGATGACGACCTGCCCGCCAGTGCTTCGTCGGACCTGGATGGCTTGTTCGATTTCCTCTGTAATCCAACCGGCCAGAATGTCGCGTTCCTGCATCGTCAGCGGCGTTTCGTCCTCCGGTGGCATTTCACCGAGGTTTAAGACGTTCAGGACGTCGTGCCACGTTTCGGCAGCGGCTGAGTCCTTGACCAGATTCGTCGACAAAGTATCAAGTCGCACGTTGCCATTAACGTCTTCTGGACCGTGGCAACTCACGCAGCGGCGGAGAAGAATCGGCTTGACGTCTTTCTGGAAGTCTGCGGCTGCGACATGCGAACTTTGCAGGATGCAAGTCACCAAAACGCAAAAACAGCGTGAGAATCGGACTCGCACGAAAACCTCGGACCTGTTCTTGACGAACGGAAGGATTACGAAGAAAACAATCGTTGAAGATTGTTGGGGGCGTACAGCCGTGGCTGACCCACGAAGGACTGTCCTTGATACCCTATCTGCCTCACAAAATGAAGTCGACGTTCCTGGGTATTGATGCTGTTTCGGTGGTTTCAGAGTCCGCGCATGAGCAACGGCGACTGATCGAAAAGTGACCAGCCGCCGCGAGCATTAATGAGCTTGTTTCTGACGACCGGATTGCTGAAGGGTCAAAGAAGTCGATCTGAGTCGCAGAGTTCGTCAGAAGGTCGCTGCCAGAAAGCGTCAGCAGAAGGTGACGGGCAGCGTGTGGGGAAAGCAAAACAACCCTCGATTGTCGAAACAACCGAGGGCTGAGAATCATCGTCAATTAGTGTCCGCAAGAGCTGCAGCTACCGCAGCACTTGTTGCCACCGAGGCTCGGCAAACGAAGCTTCGGCAGGCTGCACTTCGGAAGTTTCGGCATGCAAAGCTTTGGCATGCTGAACTTAGGAAGGCTCAGCTTAGGCATGCTCCAGCACTTCTTTTCGCAGCAGCCAGAGCGAGCAACGCAGCTGCTCGTCTTTGGAGCACAAGCTGGTGCACAGGGAGCTGCACATGATGCTGCTTTCGGTGCACACGCTGGTGCACAAGGAGCGGCACATGATGCTGCTTTCGGTGCACACGCTGGTGCACAAGGAGCGGCACATGATG
>CALGTK010000157.1 GCA_937904325.1 uncultured Planctomyces sp. | reverse complement strand
AAACCGGCAGGAGGGCCGCGATGCTTAGACTGGCGGGTACTGCCGCAATCATCTTTGGCCTAACCGCTACTACCAGTCACGCTGACCATTCCGTTTCAGTTGGTGCAAAATTCGAAGCAAAAGACTCCCTTACTCCGGCCGTTGACGAATCTCAAGATGCAAGACAATGCGTCGCAAACCTCTGCTGGAAGCCGGACAATTTTTCCGTCGAGATTCAAACCGCAATTGAAGATAGTGGAGACTGGCTTGTTCGATATCCATCACCCATCATCACGGGTGATCCACGCAACGACCTGGTGGCAATGGAGTGGTACCAGGCTCGCGACGCTGATCAAAAACTGATTACCGCCCCGGCTATCGTCGTCGTTCACGAATCTGGCAGTCGCATGACAGTCGGCCGGTTGTTTGCTCGCGGACTGCAAATGCAGGGTCTGCATGCCTTCATGATTCAGTTGCCCCACTACGGCGAGAGGCGGACTGGTAAAAATCGACCGGATGGTGGCAACCTGATTTCCATGATGAAGCAAGCCGTTGCGGATGTCCGTCGTGCTCGCGATGCCGTCGCCGCTTTGCCACTTGTCAACACGTCAAGAATCTCTCTGCAGGGAACTAGCCTTGGTGGATTCGTGTCAGCGACTGCAGGATCACTCGACGATGGATACGACAACGTTTTTCTGATGCTCGCCGGAGGGCAACTTTACGATATGATTCAGAACGGAAAAAAAGACGCTGCCAAGGTCCGCGAGCGTCTCGCAAAAGCCGGCCTCAAAGGAGAAGAGCTACGTAAATTGACCTTGGTCGTCGAACCAACTCGCATCGCGCATCGGCTCAAGCCAGAACGAACGTGGCTGTACTCCGGGGTTTTCGACACGGTCGTGCCGCCAAAGAATGCTCTGGCACTGGCAAATGCCGCGAGACTGACGAAGCCTCATCACATTCAAATGACAGCCAACCACTACACGGGAATCGTGTACCTGCCGTTCGTGCTGTCCCACATTGCAAAGCACGCTCGCGAACCCGTCGACCCCGAAATGTAGGCTTAAGCGAGCGCCACGCTGTTCCACCATTCCAAATGAGAAAGATGCCGAAACAGCGAGGTGCTCGTCGCAGCCTGCAAATCCTCAATCAACCCGCTTGAGCATCAGCAGCCGAAAGTCCATCACCTGAGAACCTGGAATCTTCGTGGCTTTCAGAGTCAGCGTGCCCTTCCCTTTTTCCAGACGGACAACGCCCAACGTCATCGGCTTAAAATCTTTGACGTAAGACTCCGCCCGTTTCACCCGGTCGTGTTCCGCACCTTCGACTGCTGGATCGTGAGGCGAGACGACCTGCGCGATCAAGCGGGTCTCGTTGAAACTCAATTCAAAGGTCGAACCAACGTCAGCTTTCGGACAGGTGTAGTAAACCTCAACCGCGTAGTTGCTCGTCGCGCCGACTTCGACTTCCCAGGTGATGCTGTCTTCAACGCTCGTCCAGTTCGTAAAGTAAGAGCAGTTAGGATACCTGTTTGAGCGTTTGATGCTTCCATGAGCCACTCCGTCACGAGCCGGAATCTGAGTCAACTCCGCATCCGTATGCCCAATCACGAAAGGGCGATCGTCTTTTCCGTAGTCAGCAGGCAAGCTCGCCTGTTGCCTGGCAAGAATCCGTTTCAGGCGTGCGGAATCTTCCGGGAACGTTTTTGTGACGTCTTTGTACTGTCCCGGGTCGGCCCGCATGTCAAAGAGTTTGCCATTGTTGTCCAGCCGAAATCTGTTTGTGCGAACGCTCGTCTTGCCTTTCCACTGCGAAATAATCGGACGCTTGGGGGCGGAGTTCTTTCCAGTAAGCAATGCCGGTCCGAGGCTGATTCCGTCAAGCGTTTTCTTACTGGCGACTTGAATGTCCACCAGGTCCGCCAGTGTGGGCAGCAGGTCAATCGCCGCGCCTAACTGATTCACAACACGTCCACCTTTGATTTTCCCCGGCCAGCGGACCAGCATCGGTGACCGAACTCCACCCTCGTCCGTCGATCCTTTCCGACCTTTCATGCCGCCGTTCCAGCGAGTCCCGTTCGGGCCGTTATCGCAGAAGTAAATCACGATTGTGTTATCGGTAATCTTCAGATCGTCGAGCTTCTTCAGCAGCCGCCCCACGTTCCAATCGATGTTTTCACACATTGCCAGCGCCGCTCGAACGTGAGGAAGGTTCTCTTTCTTAGGCTCTCGGTTATGCATCTTCAGATCGTTATTTTTGAACTTTTCCCAGAAGCGCTCCGGCACCTGCATCGGCGAATGAGGCGTGTTGTACGGCAGGTACACGAAGAACGGCGTGTTCTTGTTCTCTTCGACAAACTCCATCGCATGATTGGTAAAGTCATCGATGCAGAAGCCTTCGCCCGTCACAATCTGGTTGTTGTGTTCAAGCATCGGATCGAAATAGTTCCCCCAGTGACCGGAGCAGAACCCGTAGAACTCGTCGAACCCGCGAGCGTTCGGGTGGTAAGGAAACTGCATCCCGTTGTGCCACTTCCCGAATGCGGCTGTCGCGTAGCCGGCTGCCTTAAACGTCTGAGCGATGGTCATCTCGTCAAGATCCATCCTCTCTCCACCGGCCGACGTGCTGTAGACATTACTACGCGGGTGGTAACGACCGGTCAGAAACTCAGCACGCGTCGGCGAACACACCGGGCAAACATAAAATCGATCAAAACTCGCCCCGTCGCGAGCCAGTGAGTCGATATTCGGCGTACTGAGATTCGAATTTCCGTTAAGGCTGAGATCTCCCCATCCCTGATCGTCCGTCAGAATTACGATCACGTTCGGCCTCTTATTCGTCCCGTCACTTTGCCCCTCGGCGGCAACGAGTGAGTCACAGGCAAGAACTCCATACACTGTGATGACGGCGGCAAAGAATCTGTGCAAAGTCAAAAACTGGCTCATGTGCGGACTCAATTGAGATCAGGAAATTCACGAGTTTCAGGCTCGGATAATAGCGAGCGAACATCCAGGACAGAAAGCGCATGCGATGGGGCAGGTTGCGGAAGCGGACATTTTCGGCATTATCGGCGAAGACGGATTTCAGCGACTCATCGCCGCTTTTTATCAACAGGTACCGAATGACGATATCCTCGGGCCAATGTACCCGCCTGACGATTTAGAAGGAGCCGAGTACCGACTGCGATGCTTCCTGATTGGCCGCTTCGGTGGACCTCAGACTTACATCGAGGAACGCGGACACCCTGCATTGCGAATGCGGCATGCTCCGTACGAGTTGAACATTGACGCTCGCAACCGTTGGGTCGAGATCATGGAGCGTGCATTGGACCAAACAGCATTTGCTCCGGAAGTCGCCGATGTTTTGCGACCATTTTTCGCACAGACGGCAACTTTTCTGATCAACCGATGGGAATAACTGCCAATCACGAATGTGGGATCAATCGGCAATCTCTGATAAGATGGTCGCTGCTAAGTTTTTGAAGATCTCAGAAAAGCAGTCTGTCAATGCGCTTCTGGAGCGGCCGGCATGTTGAAGATCAACGAGTCAGAATATCGCCTGTGCGATGGTGTTTCGAGACGTGAGGCAATGCGCGTCGGTGGACTTGGAGCGGTGGGGTTATCACTGCCGCAGCTCATTCAGTCGCAAGCGGCTCGCGCGAACAATGGATCGGGGCTCGCGTACGGCAAGGCTAAATCCGTGATTCTGTTCTGGCTGTCTGGCGGCCCTCCGCAACACGAAACGTGGGATCCAAAACCGGATGCACCCGAGCAGATCCGCGGTGGCTTCGGGACAATTGCGACAAAGACTCCGGGCTACTTCGTCGGAGAGCTGATGCCGCAGACAGCCCAATTGACCGATCGTCTTGCTGTATTGAGAGCTGTCGTTTCCGGCGACAACAGCCACTCTTCCAGCGGCTATCAAATGCTGACGGGGGTTCCCCACATTCCACTCAGCCGAGAGAATGTCGTTTCAAAAGCTCCGAACCTCTGGCCATCACTTGGAGCCATCCTGCGAACTCAACGCCCCGATCGTGGTGGCCTGCCCGCGTCGATCACTCTTCCGAAACACATTGCCAACGTGGGCGAGATCGTCTGGCCGGGCCAGGGCGGCGGTTTTCTCGGGCAAAAATATGACCCGTGGTTGCTGACGTGCGATCCTTCCTCGCCGGACTTCGCCGTGCCCGACTTAACCCTGTCGGAGGGAACGTCTTCCAGCAGACTGTCACGACGACGAAGTCTGTTGGGCCAGTTCGACGACGCCGTCCGATACCTGGACCAACAACGCTCAGTCTCACAATTCAGTAATTCAACGACGCAGGCATTCGATCTGCTGACCGGTGGCGGTGCTCGACGCGCCTTCAACATCGGCGAAGAGTCGGATGCAACCCGCGATCGATACGGCCGCTCCAAGTTTGGTCAATCCGTACTTTTGTCACGTCGACTGGTCGAGGCGGGCGTTTCGCTCGTGCAGGTCAACTGGCAGCAAATCAAAGGCAAAGAGAACAACGGTTCGTGGGACACGCACAAGGATCACAACGCCAGCCTGAAAGATTTTCTGATGCCGATGATGGATCAGACTTTTTCAGCACTGATAGAAGACCTCGAAGATCGCGGGATGCTGGATGAAACGCTCGTCGCCTGGGTGGGCGAGTTCGGACACACGCCAAAGTTCAACGCACGAGCCGGACGAGACCACTGGGGCAGCGTCTTCTCTTGCGCATTGGCAGGCGGAGGTGTTCAGGGAGGAAGGGTTCACGGCGAAAGCGACGCCCATGCTGCCCATCCAATCGCCGGCCGAATAGCACCACGCGACATCGCAGCGACGATCTTCCATTGTCTGGGGCATTCGCCCGAAACCGTCATGCACGATCAGGCCGGCCGACCGATGCCCATCACTCGCGGTAACGTTATCGAGTCCGTGCTGTAAACGATGCCGGTTTCAGTCCACACGGAGCCTTCACTGAAAGACCTGTTGCAGTAAACTTCGGCACTCAAATACCGAGTTGATGATCAGTAACACTCTGCAAGTTGTGTGAAGGAAACTCCAATGAGCAGTCGCGTGCTGATGCTGGGAACGTTCGATTCAAAGGGTGAAGAATATGCGTTCCTGCGTAAACGGATCGAAGCGTGCGGCTGCGAAGTTGTCTCCATCAACACTGGCGTTGAAGGGTCAACTGATCTGTTTCCAGTTGATGTCGAAGCCGACGCCGTAGCAGAAGCCGGTGGTGAATCCCTCGCTGACCTTCGCGAAAAACTCGATCGCGGGAATGCGATGTCGGTCATGAATGCCGGCGCCGCGGTCGTCGTTCGAAAAATGTTCGACGAAGGAAAATTCGACGGTATCATCGGCATGGGTGGGTCGGGCGGAACAGGCATCGTCACCTCAGCCATGCGGACTCTTCCGGTTGGAGTGCCCAAATTCTGTGTGTCGACACTCGCCGCTGGAGACATTGGTCCGTTCGTCGGGACCAAAGACATCGTTATGATGCCGTCGATTGCCGACGTATCGGGTATCAACCGTATCTCGCGAACGATCCTGTCGCGAGCAGCTGGCGCGATTTGCGGGATGGTCCACTCGAACATTCCCGAAACCACCAGCGAACGTCCACTCATCGCTGCCAGCATGTTTGGAAACACCACAACTTGCGTCGATGCGTGTAGAGCAGCACTCGACAAAGCCGGATATGAAGTTCTCGTATTTCACGCCACGGGCACTGGCGGTCGTGTTCTTGAATCGCTCGCGTCCGAAGGTCTGCTCGACGCCGTCCTCGACATCACAACGACCGAATGGGCGGACCAGTTATGCGGCGGAATACTGACCGCAGGCTCCGGCCGACTCGACGGTGCCGGTAACAGTGGGCTGCCTCACTTGATCGTTCCCGGCTGTATCGACATGTGCAACTTCGGATCCATGGCCAGTGTCCCGGACAGATTCAAATCCGGAGACCGCAACTTCTACGAGTGGACGCCTGAAGTCACTCTCATGCGAACGACTGCCGAAGAGAATCGCCAACTTGGAGAAATCTTCGCCGCCAAGGCCAACGCAGCGATCGGTCCCGTCGCGTTTCTGTTCCCGCTGAAGGGTGTATCGATGCTCGACGCGGACGGAGATCGATTCTGCGACCGCGACGCAGATCAGGCCTTCTTCAACGCCGTGCGAAAAAACGTCCGCGATAACATCCGAGTGGAAGAACTCGACGCCAACATCAATGCTCCCGAGTTCTCAGCACGAGCGGTTGAGATCATGCTGGAGCTGATCGCAGCACCTAAATCCGAATGAATCCCTGAACAGCAAAGGACCCGCTGACTTAGGGAGAACTCGCCCTGCGTTTTTCGCATCCCCGAACTCTGTGTTCCGAAAACATCCAGATACAAAGAGGACTAAAGACAGTGCCCTCACAACGTGCAGCAATTCTCAATAACCTCCGACGGCTTGTGTCCGACGGCATCCCGATTATCGGTGGTGGAGCGGGTACGGGCATCAGTGCGAAGTTTGAAGAAGTCGGCGGCATCGACCTGATCGTTATCTATAATTCCGGCCGCTACCGCATGGCCGGCCGAGGATCACTCTCGGGGTTGATGCCGTACGGAGACGCCAACGCCGTCGTTATGGAAATGGCTAATGAAGTGTTGACCGTCGTTCAGCATGTTCCCGTACTCGCGGGAGTCTGCGCCAGTGATCCCTTCCGAAAAATGGACTGGTTTCTGCGGCAGGTGGAAGACATCGGTTTCGCCGGCGTACAGAACTTTCCCACGGTCGGCCTGATCGATGGCACCTTCCGCGTCAATCTCGAAGAAACCGGCATGGGATACGACAAAGAAGTCGACATGATCCGCCTCGCTCACGAAATGGGCCTGCTGACGACTCCGTACTGCTTCAACCCGACAGAAGCCGAACAAATGACTGAAGCTGGAGCAGACATCGTGGTTGCTCACATGGGTCTGACAACGAAAGGTTCCATTGGAGCCGAGACGGCAAAAACACTCGATGACAGTGTCAAGGAAGTTCAGGCCATCGCCGATGCTGCTCACGAAGTCCGGGACGACGTCCTGGTCATCTGTCACGGCGGCCCGATCGCGATGCCAGAAGATGCCGAGTACATCCTGCATCGAACAAAGAACGTTCACGGTTTCTACGGCGCGTCATCAATGGAACGTCTGCCGGTTGAAACAGCAATCACCGACCAGGTGAAACAATTCAAAGAAATCCGAATTAAGAAGTAGACGAGCAACCTGATTGTGATAGCCTGCTCGATGACTCTGGAGGTGCTTGTCAGCACAGGCCGATGTTTCGTCGGCCAGGTGGAAATGAGTCTCCTTGAGACTCGGATGTACAGTGCGAAGGTCGCAAGCGACCTTCGCACTGTAGCAGAGTCGGGCGGGCATCGTTCTCAACGATGCCTGCCTTATCTCATTTTTCCATTCCAGTTTCAGGAAACGATTGCAAGGCCGCAACATGCTTGATCCAGTTCTGGCCGTCATTTTGATCGCCGCAAAAGCATTCCTGACAATTGCCGTGATTATCTTTCTGATTGGCGGAGGGCTGATCGCCTATCTGTCGACGAGCTTGCAGAAACGGGGCCGGCCACTACCGGCTAACAGGAAACACTGGAAGCGTGCGCTACTTGGAAAAGGTTTCGGTCTCGACGAACTGATTCGGCGACTCGACGTCAGCAGTGAAGAACTGAAAGATTTTTCGCCTGATTATACAGAACGCTTCATTGAAAAACGGACAGGCGGAACAAGGCGGTTGCTTGTGCCTTCTCCAGAACTGAAGGACCTGCAGCGCCAGATCCTCAAACGATTGCTTCCACGCTTGAAAGTGCATCCTGCGGCAACTGGCTTTGAGCCCGGAACGTCGATCGTCCACAATGCGGCTCAACACACCAATCAAGCGGTTGTGATTTGTATGGACGTTCAGGATTTCTTTCCGGAAACAACTGCTGACCGAATCACTGCTTACTTCCAAAGAATCGGCTGGGATCGCGAAACGGCAGAGCTACTGACCAGCCTGACAACATGGGAAGGCGGGCTCCCTCAAGGGGCACCAACCAGCCCCCGCCTCAGCAACCTTGTGAATCTTGTGCTCGATGCACGGATTGAGCGATTCGTGCACAGTCGAAAAGGGACATACACACGGTACGCCGACGACATCTGCATCAGCTTTCCTGAAGATTACCCGAAGCGAATCCGCGGAACCGTCCAGGTTGTTGGTCGCCGCCTTCAGGCCTTCGGTTATCAGCTCAACACGAAGAAGACGCGAATACTCCGCCAGCATCAACAACAGAGGGTGACCGGGCTTGTCGTTAATGATCGAGTCAACGTACCACGGCACGTTCGCCGAAAACTGAGAGCGGTTGAACATCGACTGAACACCGGACAACGCGCCACGATGACTCGCCAACAATTCGATGGTTGGAAGGCGTTGCTGGCGATGGTCGAAAAGCAGCGGGACGGCGCATGAGAATGTAAATTGCGTCTTGACGAACCAATTCTCGTACTCACTTGATTGATGGTCCGTCGAGCCGCCCCCACCTACGAGACTGCCAGTTCGAGATGGACTCCAGCGAAGGCCGGCAGTTGCTGCAGCTCAGCTCGGAGCAGACTTTTCTGGGCGGGCGACAGATTATTAAGCGGAGCTCGCACAGGGCCGCAGTCGATCCCGAGGAAACTCATGACTGACTTCGCAGCCGGCAGAAATGAATACTTCTGCAAAGTCCGAATCATGCGAACGGCTTCGTACTGACCCGTTCGTGCGGCAGCGACGTCACCGGATTCGAAAGAGTCGACCATCGCCCGGTAGTGACTGGCGGCAAAGTTGTATGTGCTGCCGACGGCTCCGGGGCAACCGAACATCACGCCGGCCAGCATGAATTCATCACAACCGAAGAGAATTTCGAAGTCGCCGTGGCCTGAGCCTGCGTCGCCAAGGTGCAGACATTCCTGAAGCTGGACCAGGTCCGGGTTCGTGAATTTCAGACCTTTAAGATTGGGGATCTGCTCTTTGGCCTTCGACAGGAACTCCGGCATCGGGAGGCAGACGTCGGTCATCACAGGAATGTCATAAAGGTAAAATGGCAGATCCCCCGCAGCCTGCGCGACAGGCATGCAGCAGTTTATAAGTTCATCAACGTTGGCCGGCTTCAGGAAACTGGGAGCCATCGTGGCAATTGCGTCGGCGCCGTTGCTTTGAGCATGCTCAGCCATCTGGCGAGCATCTTCGACGCAGTTATGCCCAACCTGAACAATGACGTCGATGTCGGTTTCACGGCAGACGTCGATCCAGCGTTTCGCCAGATCGAGTCGTTCCGGAACGGTTAGCGAAAGACTCTCACCCGTCGTTCCCGACACGAAAACTCCGGCGATGCCTGTTGTGGAGAAGTGTTCGGCCTGCCGCTCGACGATCGACAGATTCAGCGATCCATCAGTATTCAGGGGGGCGTGAGGTGGGGTGATGAGTTCGAATGTTCCGGCCATGAGGGCTCCGGGAAGGCGGCAGGCAATGTGGGGGGGGTAACGTACTTGAGTACGTTACCCATTAGATTACACGCGCCGACAAGGCTGGGCGGGGGCCGGGTTGATTCTCAGCCGAGGTTTTAGAGTCAAATGTCGTGACGGATGGATTCTGCCGAATGTCCGATGAATTCCTGTGGAGTTTACGAAGATCGGATCGGATCCGTAGAATCCGGACCTCTGCTGCGTGACGCCCTGCCCCGTTATCCTTCCCGGTTCGTCCTGACGCCCTTGTGCCGATTTGGCGGATCAGCTCCCACCCCCGAACACTCCACTGAAAGCTGATGAATGACGGCCGAGATTAACTCATCGATCTCTGCATTGACCGATTTCGACTTCGACCCCCGTACGCGCGTGGTCTACGGAAGCGGTGTTATGTCACGACTGGGCGAACTGGCCAAAGAACTTGGCGACAGAGCCCTCCTCGTGACCGATAAAGGTCTCAAAGATGCCGGGCACGAAGACCGGGCGGTCGAGTCTCTCAATGCAGACGGTGTGTCAGCAACAATTTTCAACGACGTACATCCAAACCCGACGACCGAAGACGTCGATCGCTGTCTCGCCGTGGCGAAAAAAGCCAACGTCAACCTGATCATTGGCCTGGGCGGCGGCAGCAGCATGGATTGTGCAAAAGGCGCTAACTTCCTGCTTACCAACGGCGGACGGATGGAAGACTACTGGGGCGTCGGTAAAGCGACGAAACCGATGCTACCCATGATCGCCGTGCCAACGACTTCTGGAACCGGCAGCGAGGCTCAGTCGTTTGCTCTAATTGCAAATGCAGAAACTCACATGAAGATGGCATGTGGCGACAAGAAAGCGGCCTGCCGCGTCGCCCTGCTTGATCCCGAATTGACCGTCACCATGCCGGCATCAGTGACAGCAGTAACCGGCATCGACGCCATCAGCCACGCCGTCGAAACATACGTCACAACGAAACGGAATACCGTCTCGCAACTGTTCAGCCGCCGTGCCTGGACTTTGCTGGCGAAGTCGTTTCCGCAAGTCCTCGAAGAGCCCTCCGACCTGGATGCACGTGGTGGCATGCTGGCTGGTTCGCACTTTGCCGGCGCGGCAATTGAGAATTCGATGCTGGGCGCGACTCACGCTTTGGCCAACCCGTTGTCTGCACATTTCGGTTTAACTCACGGCGTCGCGATCGGCGTCATGCTGCCTCACGTCGTTCGTTTTAACGCCACGGTCGTGGGAGAACTATATGCGAACCTGGCGGCTGACGCCGGGTTATGCGAAAATGGAGACCCATCAGCGGCTGAGCAACTCGCTCGGTACCTGACCGCTGTCGTGAAGGACTGGGGTCTGCCGACCAGTCTGGAGGAATGTCACGTTCGAACGGACCTCATTCCAACGATGGCAGACGAAGCCGCAAAGCAGTGGACCGGAACTTTCAATCCGCGTCCCGTCGATGTGAGCTCATTAAGGGAGTTATACGAATGCGCCTTCAAAAACGAGACAACCTGAATCAACTGAATCGCCGGGAATTTATCGGAATGACTGCGGGTCTCGCAGCCGCGGGCCTGGGAACAAGAACGGGGCTCGCCGCCGAATCCGCTCAAAATGTGACAGGCGAAACGGCCTGGGCATCGTTCCGAAACGGCAATCAGCTCCGCGGTATCGCGACCAGTCCGCTTCCCGCGAAACTCGAACTCCTCTGGAAAGTGCCGGTTGACGATGGAGTCACCGCAACGGCAGCCATCGTCGGCGACCACGTATTCGCGGCAACCTACGGTGGCGAGTTAATCTGCCTCGAACGAAAAACCGGTAAGCGAGTCTGGACGTACTTCTCGGAAAAAAAGAAGAAGCCGACGTCGTTTATTCCTGGATTTCAGGCATCGCCGACAGTGACGGGCGAACTGGTCCTGATCGGCGACGAATATGGAGTCTTTCACGCAGTCGACCGGGTGACCGGCGAGATGCAATGGAAGTACGAAACGATGGCCGAAATTATTTGCTCGGCCGCCATCGTCAATAACCGGATCATCTTCGGCTCGTACGACTCAACTCTGTACTGCCTCGAAATGGACGGCAGCGAAGCCTGGAAACGCGAAACTGGCGATCGAATAAACGGCTCGCCCGCTATCGCCGGAAACATCACTTTCGTAACCGGCTGTGATCAGCACCTTCGAGCTATCAACATCGACAGTGGCGAAGAAGAGTTCGACCTGGAACTCGGTCACTTCATGATCGCCTCACCCGCCGTTGACAAGTACATGCTTTACGTCGGGACTCACGAAAGCGACTTCCTGGCTCTCAATCTTGAAACTCAGGAAGTCGCCTGGCGTTTCAAAGACGAAGCGCGTGAGTTTCCTATTCACTCGTCAGCCGCATTGACCGACGATCTTGTTGTATTCGGTGGGCAGGACAAACAGGTTCACTGCCTGGAACGAAAAACCGGTAAGGAAGTCTGGAAATTCGTTGCGAGAGGCCAGATCAACAGCTCGCCGGTCGTCGTCGGCGGCAACCGAGTCATCGTTGGCTCAAACGATGGCTACGTTTATGAAATCGGCTTGAACGACGGCAAACAACGCTGGAAAAAAAAGCTCGGACGCTCGGTAACGGCATCACCCGCAGTCGGTGAAGGGTGCCTGGTCATCGGCGCAGAAGGTTCCGAGGGCGAGATTTACTGCTTCGGCGCAAAAGGCTGATTCTGCTTTCGAACCAGTACCCTGCGACAATCACATTGAACAACCGCATATCGCCTTACGTGACAACCAGAAACGTAAATCAGTTATGACACCACAGAAGACTCGAAACGATACAGTAACAAAGAATTATCTTCCGAGTCCTTCGCCGTCTTCCGTGGTCATTCATTTCTGCCTGTCAGCTTTCGTCTTTGTATTCAGTGCCAACGCTCAAACATTCGCACCCAATGAACGCGTCGTCGGAATGCTCAACGACGGTACTAGAATTCAAGCCGACTCTATCAAAGAGTGGCATGACGAAAATGCTCACCCCAGCTTCGCCGGTCACGCGGTCTTCGACCAGAAGCGACCAGTTCGATGGATTCTCGATCAGTCAGTTCCTCTTCCCGAACTGCCGAAGGCGTACGTCGAAATGTTTGGTGGCGATCGTCTCCCCTGCCGAGTCGTCGACTATCAGCGATCGGCGAAAGGGACTTACGAAACCCTCGGTGAATATCTGATCGTTGAGCCCCTCATCCAGGTCGACTTTCCCGGTCAACCAACAACCCCGTTTCTTCGAATCTCAACCGACTGGCTGAAACGAGTTGTGTTCGATGAGAAGGCCGGTATCCCAACTCAATGGCTTCCCGGAACGGTGTTTTTGCACGACGGCAGCCGGATCACTTATCGGGTCGTCCGATGGAGCAGCAGCGGACCTTCACTGCTGACAGATTCAGGGGTTAAGAATCTGTTGTATTCGCAGGTTGCCGAACTGCACCTTCCGCAACGTGACGAATGGGGGACCTACTTTGAACAACTGGCCGTGTTAAGTCCCGATCTCGCATCTCGACTTATTCAAGTCGAAACATCCAACGGACTTCAGCTTACCGTCTCGAAAGAGCGGCTGATTGCAAAGCACTCTGGAGACCACAACAAGTCCGAAAACTGGTATCCGCTGATGCACCCCGCCTGGAGCTTCGATCCTATTACTGTTCCGCTTCGAACGATCCGCTCATGGCGTTTCTTCGCAGCCGAGCAGCCACCGATGACAATCTTTAATCCCTCCGTAACAAGAGACTCGCCTGTCTTCAGCACAGGTTGGAATCCCGTCTCGCATCGCAGCGTCCAGTCGACGGCCATGCGGAACAACCGGCAACTCTGCGGCTGGGGTTTTGGAGTACACGCTCCAACGTCGTTGGCTTTTCCGATTCATCCAGTTGTTCTTCAGGTACGCAGCAGGACGGGCCTTGATCAGTTAGTCGGCCCAGGAGGATGCGCTCGCGCTGAAATTTCCATACAGTCGAAGCGAACTCAACCGTTGTTCAGAAGTGAAGTTCTCATCGGAAGTGAAAAATCTGTGGACACCGGCTGGAAGAATGTCAGCGTAACTGAGGGAAAATCAGATAACGTCATTCTGACAGCTGATCCAATCATCAATCAGCGGCCAGAAGTTGCCGACCCGTTCGACGTTCGAGACTGTCTCAACTGGATCGAGCCGGAATGGAAACTCGACAAAGTACAGCTTCTTAAAGAGGTCGCCAGGCGAACTCATGGCAGAATTTCCGTTCTGGATGGCTGGGAAATTAGCTCCCGGTTGAAGCCTGAAATCTCAAACGACGATCAAACTTCAGCCAAAGTCACAAATGCCGACTCAGAGGATACACCGCTCGTTGTGCGAAACATCTGGGACAAAACAGTTACGGAAGATGAACGGTCACGACTGCTCATGAAAGCGTCGGGACTTTTTACCGTGTTCAGGCAGCGGCGACAGATCGAAAAACAACATCGATGGCTTGCCGTATGCATCAGTAAACCGGCCGAAAGTACAGACCCGGCAACAATCGTCATCCGGATCGACGGTCGGGCGATGATCGAAGCAAACGTTCCTGCTCGTACCTCACGCCAGGATCCCGATCCAATCCTCATTCCGGTGTCCGAATTCCAGGGGATGAAACCAACAATCGAAATTGTTCTTCTAACTTTCGGCGACAACTCCTTCGTCGACTGGCGAGGAATCGGTTTTTCACAGCACCCGCCTGGAATTCTTCCGCTGTTTGACGAGACCGACGAAATCATCAAACACCTGCAGGATGGTGAAGGCGAACTTTCCCTGACAACGGTTGAACCGAAACACGGAACTTATGCGTTACGACTGACCTCAGGAGACCAATCCAACGCGGACATTCCTGGCTTTGATTTCCCAATTCGCGAGCACCCAGGCCTTGGCGAATTCCGGTACCTTCGCTTTTCATGGAGAAAGCAGGATGGAAGCCAAATTGGTCTCCAACTCGGCCACGACAGGACCATCGGTGTTCCTGAAAACGAGTTCGGCCAGGTCCAACCGCGGGCTTTCGCAGAAGGCATCGCGCAGGCTGTTTTTAAACGACAACGCAGCAGTCCACGACGACAATTCTCGGGGGCCAGCCGAGGCAGCCAGTTCGGTTATCAGTACGACGCCGGCAGTGGAGATCCGACTCAACCCGTTCTGCGACTCGACCGAAAGCTTCCCGTCGATTGGCGATTGATGGGGCGAGACCTGTTTGGTGAATTCGGTTCTTTCACGCTGACCGGCCTGGGATTTCAAAACTCCGACGAAGAGCCCGCCTGGTTTGACGAGATCTACCTGGCGCGGACACAAGGCGACTTCAAGTGGATCGACGAAGTGTCCGGATTGAAGAAGCCTTCCCAAAGCGACGATCCGAATCTGCTCGACGAAGCTCGCGAGCCCATTCACTATGGCCGGATAATCTCCAACGTCGCGCCACAATTCACGTCACAGTTGTCCGG
This sequence comes from uncultured Planctomyces sp., assembly GCA_937904325.1. GTDB lineage: Bacteria > Planctomycetota > Planctomycetia > Planctomycetales > Planctomycetaceae > JABMPE01. Next base: position 7,783 of record CALGTK010000157.1, on the reverse strand, counting down.
CGAATCCGTGCAGCTACTTCGCCAGTTCCAGAAACGGCAGAATATCGTTCGCACGATGCCACCGTCAAAGGAAAAGCCCTGTATCCTGAGAGCGCCGGTCTCTGTATCCAAAGATAGAAAGACCGTTCTGAACATTTCCGCAGGTCGCTACCCCGAGGGAGACTGGCAACTGATTGTCCGCGCGGCTGGCCAGGAAGTATTTCGATCAATGGTCGACTCCAATACCGCCAAAGAAGGATGGCTCGACAAAGAAATCGACCTCTCTCGTTTCGCCGGGAAAAACATCATCGTTGAAGTCCTCAACGAAGCCACTGGCTGGCACTACGAACACGCCTTCTGGCAACGACTCGAGATCATTGAAAAGTAGTCCGTGTTGAGATTTGTCGTGCCCCTTTGCTCTCAACACCGCAGCTGAAATTATCAGAGCGGCTTCCAGCTACGTTGCAAAAATGTATGCAGCGAATGTGCCAAGCGACACTAGCCAACCGGTTTCCGATTGTCAGTGACCTTAACGAGACTGCTTCTGAAGCTGAATCGGGAAGTACGCGGCAGTAACGATACATGAATGTCGGAAATCCGGAACTGACGTACAAACCGAGTCATCAGTAGTCGTCGTCACCGCAGTTTCAAAATAGCAAGGCTTCCAGTCGAACTTTGCAACGCAGGCTCTCTGACCACGAGACGGGGCCAGGAATCAACCAGCCCGGGCAAAGCCGAAACGGCCTCAACGACGTTATCCATGCAGGGGCCATTTGCTGAACTGCCTGTCGGGACAATCCTGATGATGGTTTGGAAAGCGTTACATAAGCGACGACGACGCTGAAAAGTGGACGTCCCAGTTCGTCATTTCGCTCGAAAACACGTCGGCATGGCCACGCTGTAGCACCGTGATTTCCACCTGTCGAACATATTCATGTCTCTGGACCGGATGACCTTCAACCTGTTGTGCATCCACACGTTCGCACAGTCACCTGGCGTTAGTAATTTGAACTTAAGATGCTCCAACGGCGTCCAACCAGACACCAGTAAACCGAAAAACCTCGCCGGTGTACCATTAGCTTCATCAAGCATGGACACCGGCGAGGTTTGATTTGTTAAGCGGTCGTTTAGCTCAAGCTGCGATCATGCAGCCTTCGCAGCCTTTTCTTCGCGGTTCATTAACCAGAGCAGAACGGGACTCGCAACGTAGATCGAGCTGTACGTTCCGACCAGCACTCCAACCAGTAAACAGAAGGCAAACCCATGGATACCTTCTCCACCAAACACGTAGAGAATCGCGACAACAAAGAACGTTGTCAGCGAAGTCAGCAGTGTTCGAGACAGAGTCTGATTCAGACTGGTGTTGATCATTTCGGGAGTCAGATTCGGATTCTTTCCGCGTACTTCTCGAATCCGGTCAAACACGACGATCGTGTCGTTCAACGAGTAACCGACGATCGTCAGGAACGCGGCGATCATGGGCAGATTGATCTTGAAGTCGTACAACCCGAATAGCGAGCCAAGTGCTCCGCCGCTGGCCAGGGAAGCCAGAGCGACTACACCAAGAACGACTAGCACGTCGTGAACCAGCGCGGCGACAGCAGCAAATCCGAACGTCACACGCTGGAATCGGAACGCAACGTAAATGATGATCGCTCCAAGGCTGATCAACATGGCAATGATGGCCTGATTCTGCATTTCACCGCCGACTGACTTTGAAAACTTGCTGACCTCTTCAAATAACGGTGAGTTGTTCATGTCAGCCTGCATCGCTGCCAGAGCTGCAGTCAAGTCTTCCTTCTTCAGTTCCTTCGAAGCTTCCAGTTTCACTTCGCTGAACTTTCGAACCTGACCTTCTTCAACGCTAACGCCGCTACCAGCGATCCCAGTCACTCGAAAGAGGTCGCCTGGACTGCTGTACTTGTCGCCGTCCAGCTCTTCAATTGCGTCTTCAAGATTCCTTGAAGCTGTTGTTACCGTAATTTCATCGCTAAACGTCAGCTTAGTTTCCTGGCCACCGGCGAACGCCGATTTTTCAGGGTCAACCTGTTCGCCTTTCGCTGGTTCTGGTGCCGCAGCAATCTCGACCAATTCGGTATTCTCAACCGAAACCGCCCTCAACCCCATATCGCCAAGTGCTTGTGCAACACCTGCTTCGACTTCCGCTGAATTTTCGACAGTCGTTCGCAATCGCCACCGCCGACCTGAATCCGATTCCTGTGTTTCGCCTTCGGAAGCCAGAGTCAAACGTTCGACGGTGATGCTGTCATCAAACTCTGACTTGAGGTTACTGCGAAAATCAACCAGCTTGCGAGCTTCTTCGAATTCAAACGTGACCATCGTTCCGCCACGGAAATCGATGTCCAGGTTGTCTTCAGCTCGATAGACGAAGCCAGCCAGTCCAGCACAGATCACGAAGAGCGAAACAATCATCGCCACCTTGCGTTTGCCAATGAAATCGAGACTTGGCGACTTCACAATGGAAAGCATTGGAAGATTCTTCAGGATGCGTTTCTGCTCAAGAATCTCAAAGACCATTCTGCCAAAGTACAGAGCAGAGAACATACTCATCACGATGCCGATGAAGAGTGTCACGGCGAAACCCTTAACCTGATCGGTTCCGATCATGAACAGTACAACGGCAACGATCAGTGTCGTCAGGTTGGAGTCAACAATCGCCGTGAAGGCTTTGTCAAATCCGTTATGAATCGCCATGCGGACACTTGCACCTTTGGCAAGTTCCTCACGTATCCTCTCGAAGATTAGAACGTTAGCGTCAACCGCCATCCCGATTGTCAGCACGAGGCCCGCGAGGCCTGGTAGCGTAAAAGTCCCCTGAACGAAGATCATCGTGCCCGTAATCAACAGGATGTTAAGCAGCAGGCAGAGCACTGCGATCAGACCGGCCTTCAAGTAGAAAATGGCAATGAATCCGATCACGACGACACACGACAATTCAATCGCAAAGATGCCTTTGGCCTTGATGTCAGCCCCCAGCAGTGGACTGATCGTGAATTCGCTGATCGGATCCGGGATAAGCGGAACATCTAGAGCTCCAGCGTTCAGCACACTGGTCAGTGAGCGAATTTCCTCACGGGTGAAGTTGCCGGAAATCTGACCGCGAGCACCGATCGCTTCGTTAAGACTCGGAGCTGACTGAATCTTGTCGTCGAGCAAAACCGCCAGCCGGTAACGCTTGCCGTCCTTAAGCGGCTTGTGAGCCGACGTCAGATCGAGGAACCGATTAGCTCCCGTCTGGTCAAAGCTGAATGCAACAACCAGTTGGGCGCTCTGATCCATTTGCTCGTTGGCACGAACAAGGAACTTACCGGTAACTTCCTTGGCTTCAGGACTGACGACAACCAGAACCTGCTCGATGTCAGCGTCAGATTTGCCTTTTCGAGTTCGATGAACAGACGGCAGAAGATCCCCACCGCCACGTCCAACTTCTTCTCCTTCAGCGATGTCGACCCAGCGTGCAGCAGTACGGCTATTTTCCAGCACCTTGTTTTCGGTCAATGGCAATTCGTTTGCTGCATTGATCAGCGAGCGATGTTCGGCATTGATTGATGTGGCGAGGATTTCGAACTGGAGGGAACCCAGTCGAGTGATCCGATCTTTCATTTCGTCGACGTAGGCCTGATCCGCGCCCGGGATGATGATTTCGATCCGGTCTGAACCTACACGGCGAACTGTGACTTCTTCAGTACCTGATGGATTGATACGACGATTGATGGCACCGACCATGTTGACGATAGAGCGATCAACGTCTTTGCCAGACTCGTTAGCCGCTGTCATATCGACCTGGTAGACGAGGTTCGTGCCACCAGCAAGGTCAATACCGTATCGGAAGCAATCACGCAGCGCCTTACCTTGAGCCAACTGGTAGCACATTGGCACAACAGCCAGCGAAATGCAGAACAGGACCGTGCCGATGCGGCTGCTGAAATCTTTCAGCCGGAAAGACTTAGCAATGAAAGAGCCAAGAATGTACGGCAGAAACATGACTGCAAAGATCAGCCAGAAAATCAACCAGCCTGAAGTACCGACCGGTGCGTCAGCCGTGACGTCGGCAACCTTCACTGCTGCGTCCGCAGCCTTTTCTTGTGCAAGCAGAAACATCTATCGGAATCCTTATCGACAATGAGGGGAACCATCAGGAGCGTCGCCATGTACTGCAGAAACTCATCCACGGTAGCGCAAACGGTTGTCGGCGGAAGTGGCATCAGGATTTGGCCGCGTCATCCTTTTCGTCGGTCAAAACTGAACTGACGGAGCTGCGTCGGAATTTAATACGAGTTGAGTCATCGACCTTTAGCGTGACTTCCTGACCATCGTTGGAGACTTGCGCCACCGTTCCAATGATTCCGCCGGCCGTCACGACTCGGTCGTTCTTTTTCAGGCCATCCAGCACTGCTTTACGTTTCCGATCCTCAGCAGCGCGAGGGCGAAGCAGCATGAAATAATAAAAAACCGCGATCATGATCATCGGCGGTATAAGACTTCCCCACGGGCTTGGCGGGTCCGCAGGAGGAGGCTCGACCGCCAGCAGGAAAGCAAAGTGCAGCCAGGAATTCATCGACTTCGTTTTCTCATTGGGCCAATGCAAGCAGCCAGGTCGGACGCCCATCAACGGACAATCCGCACAGAACTCACTCGCAACTGACAGGGGTGGCAGGCTTCTCGCTGTAAAAATGTTCGAATCTGGGTTCGAACCAGCCCGGACAAGCGACACTCAGAATGACAAAACCTCTACTCTGAACACGACTTACCACCAGACCTGCCGAAAAGAAGGACTGTATCTTAGGAAGACGCATTCCACCGGGCAAGTTGAACGGATCGAAACTCACCCCCCCGATCCTCTCGAATCGCCTGCCGCAGGCCTCGCATTAACTTCTGGTAAAATGCGATGTTATGCCACGAGAGCAGAATCGGTCCCAGCATCTCCTTTACCATGAACAGATGCCGCAGGTACGCTCTCGTGAATTGCTGACAAGTCGGGCACTCGCATTCAGGATCAAGCGGCGATTCATCAAGTTTGAACTGTTCGTTACGGATTCGAAGCTTCCCGAGACTCGTAAAGGCCAGCGCGTTGCGACCGTTTCGAGTGGGCATGACGCAGTCAAACAGGTCAATGCCGCGTAAAACGCCTTCGATCAGGTCCGTCGGAGTCCCCACCCCCATCAAATATCTTGGCCTGTCTTCCGGCAGAATCGGCACGGTAAAATCAAGCGTTTCATACATCTGAGGCGGTGCTTCCCCGACACTCAGGCCACCGACTGCGTACCCCGGAAAGTCGATCGGCAGCAACGTCTCGGCTGAACGCTCGCGCATTTCGCGGTCAATCCCGCCCTGGACGATTCCAAACAATGCCTGATCGTCGCGTTGATGAGCATCCCTGCACCGCCTGGCCCACCGGGTCGTCAAATCGACAGCCGCCAGCATCTGCTCGCGCGGAGCATCCGCCGGTGGACACTCATCAAGACACATGATGCAGTCAGCGCCAAGCTGCTCCTGGATCCGCATCGCGCTTTCGGGAGTCAACTCCAGCAGACTACCGTCCAGGTGCGAGCGGAACTTCACCCCGTTCTCGTCAAGCTTCCGTAACTTTGCGAGACTGAAAATCTGGAACCCGCCACTGTCTGTCAGGATCGGACCGTCCCAACTCATGAAGCCATGTAGACCACCGAGGTCCGCCACAACTTCCGGTCCCGGCCGAAGTGCCAGGTGATAAGTATTCGCCAGAACTTTCTGCACCCCGACCTGCCGCAGCTGCCCCGGAGTCAGCCCCTTAACCGAAGCCAGCGTCCCCACCGGCATAAATGCAGGGGTCTCCACCGCGCCATGCGGAGTCTTCCAGATCCCCGCTCTCGCCGAGGACCCGGTATCAGTGTGCTCAAGCTCAAACTCAAAGTGCGACAAGGTAACCGTGCCCCTGCAACGTGGAGTGGGCACTGCCCACCAGAATGAAAATAATTCAGACGGCAGTGCCGACCCGACATCCGCCGTTACCCAGAACGGCGGAGCATAGCTGTCAACTAATCTACCTTAAACAGTCTTCGGTGACTCGTTCCGTCCCTGTAGATTGATAAACTTAACCCGCTTCCTAAAACAGAAGGGAACCTTACTTGAGAATCTCAACGCCACTTAGCTTCACCGTCATACTGCTCCTGACGACGACATTCGCAACGACATTCGCAACGACATTCGAACCCGCCGCCACAAGAACAAACATTATTCTGATCATGGCCGACGACGTCGGTTACGAATGCTTCGGGTGCTACGGGAGCAGGCAGTACAGCACGCCAAACATCGACCGCATGGCGAAGGACGGAATGCTGTTTACACATTGCTATTCGCAGCCGCTCTGCACTCCAAGCCGCGTCAAGATAATGACAGGGATCTCGAACGTCAGAAATTACTCGGCCTTTTCCGTTCTCAACAGCGACCAGAAAACGATCGGGCATTACTTCAACGAAGCCGGGTACAAAACTCTGGTTGCGGGGAAATGGCAGTTGCTCGGCGCAGAACATTACAAAGAGCAGTTCCGGCTCAAGGGTGCATGGCCTGACCAGACAGGCTTCGATAATCACTGCCTGTGGCAGGTCGACAAGCTGGGTTCTCGATTCTGGCAACCGCTCCTCGACATCGACGGCGACAACAAACAGTTCGGTAAGAAGACGGACTACGGCCCGGACGTCGTCAACGATTACGTCCTGAATTTCATGGAAAAAGAAAAGTCCGAGCCGTTCCTGATCTACTACCCAATGATCCTGGTCCACAATCCGTTTGATCCGACGCCCGACAGCGAGTCACTCAAGAGCAAAAACAAACAACGCAACTTCGAGGACATGGTTGCGTACATGGACAAGCTGATCGGCAAGGTCATCGCAAAAACTCAGGAACTGGGCATCGCCGAAAATACGCTCATCATGTTCTGCGGCGACAACGGCACGAACGTGTCGGTCAAGTCGACATTGAACGGCGTCGAAATCAAAGGTGGAAAAGGCAAAACGACAGACGCGGGAACTCGCGTGCCGATGCTGGCATTACAACCGGGCACAATCGAGGAGGGCAGCGTCTACGATCAACTTGTCGACTTCTCGGACTTTCTTCCAACATGTCTCGACACGAGCGGAATAGAAATCCCAACGAACATCGACGGCCAATCGTTCGCCCCGCAACTTCGAGGTAAGTCCGGAACCCCTCGACAATGGATGCACTGCTTTTACTGTTCTCGCCCTGAACGTACGAAGCCGAAGCAATTCGTCCGGAACAAACGCTGGAAGCTCTACCGCGATGGCACGTTTTTCGATATCCCCAATGACGTCAAAGAACAAAACAATCTGACCGGCTCTGAAACCGCTGAAGCCCGTGTCTCACGTAAGAAACTTCAAAAGGCTCTCGATTCGTTCCCTGCGAAAGGTGAACAACTTCTCAAGTTTGTGCCAAACGGTCGCTGATAATCCAACCGACAACTCTCAACATCAGCACAGGAATGCAGAAGTTCTTGACCAATCAATCAGGGCCATAATCGAATACTGCCTCGCGTTCGGGTGAGCTGTTCTGGTCTGGTTTCGAGCGTCGAGTTAAAGTTGCGTCAGACCGGCAATACCAATCGCAGAAAACGCGTACTTCACAGCTCGACGAGCAACAAGAGTCGATAGAGATGGAGTCTCATGAGCGGTCCGACAGACAACTACCCAACAATCATCCTCTCGGGAACGGACCCTGATCTTCCGGACGATTATTCCAACGACTTTTCGAAGTACAAAAACTTTCAGGAGATGGCTCGCGGAGGAAG
>CALGTK010000156.1 GCA_937904325.1 uncultured Planctomyces sp. | reverse complement strand
TTCCAGCCAGCTCATTCGAACAGCTTCCCAGCGTCCCGTCCGTCACCGTCCACATTGCTGATCACGGCGGACACCTCGGCTACGTCGCCGGCAAGACATCCGACCCTGATCGCCGATGGATGGACTGGCGAGTCATCGACTGGCTGGCAAAGCATCTTCGATTCTCCACCAGCCATATGTAGAGTGAGCACCGCCCACCAGGCAAGCTACCTGTGGTGGGCAGTACCCAACCTGCAACGGTTCTCGATCCCCGACCCGAGATCCACGAAATGACTACTTGTTCTTCTTCGCCCACGAATCTCGAAGCGTTGCCGTTCTGTTGAACGCCAGCTTCTCGGACGTTGAATCCTGATCGACGCAGAAGTAGCCGTTCCGTTCGAACTGGACTTGAGTACCTGGCTCAGCCGATGCCAGCGAGGGCTCAAGCTTGGCGCCGGAAAGTATCTCCAGAGAATCAGGGTTCAGGCCATCTTTCCAATCCTGACCTTCCGGCACGTCGTCAGGCGATTCCCGATCAAAAAGACGATCGTACAGGCGAACCTCGGCAGCAACGGCATGCTTCGCGCTGACCCAATGGATGGTTCCTTTCACCTTGCGACCGTCAGGTGCGTTGCCTCCTTTGGATTCAGGATCGTAGGTGCAACGAATTTCGATCACGTTGCCTTCGTCGTCTTTCACGGCGCCAGTACAGGTTACCAGGTAGGCATATCTCAGCCGCACTTCGCGACCGACGGATAGACGGAAATACTTGCGTGGTGCGTCTTCCAGGAAGTCCCCCTGCTCAACGTAAAATTCGCGAGAGAATGGAATGATTCGTTTTCCAAAACTTTCATCAGCCGGATGGTTGGCGGCTTCTAATTCGTCTACCTGGCCTTCAGGGTAGTTTTCAATGACGACTTTGAGAGGCCGCAACACGCCCATGACTCTCGGTGCTTTTGAATTGAGATCGTCGCGGATCGCTTGCTCAAGCCAGGAAAGATCGACGACGCTGTTCATTCGGGCGACTCCGATGCGATCACAGAAAGCTCGAATCGATTCCGGAGTAAAGCCACGCCGTCGCAACCCTGAGATCGTCGGCATGCGAGGATCATCCCACCCGCTGACCAGCTTGTGTTCGACGAGTTCCAGCAACTTCCGTTTACTCATCACTGTGTAGTTTAAATTGAGCCTTGCGAACTCAATCTGCTGCGGATGATGGAGGCCCAGCTTCTCGATGAACCAGTCGTAGAGCACGCGATGCGTTTCGAATTCCAGCGTGCAGATAGAATGGGTGATTCCTTCCAGCGAATCGCACTGCCCGTGGGTCCAGTCGTACATCGGGTAGATGCACCACTGATCACCGGTTCGATGATGATGCGCATGCCGGATCCGATAGAGCAACGCGTCGCGCATCAGCATATTCGGATGCGCCATGTCGATCTTCGCGCGAAGAACGTGGGCGCCGTCTTCGAACTCGCCCGCCCGCATCCGCCGAAAGAGGTCGAGATTCTCTTCTACGGATCGTGACCGGTCCGGGCTGTCAGTCCCCGGCTCCGTAACCGTACCACGATTGGCGCGCATCTCGTCGACATTCTGGCTGTCGACATAGGCCAACCCTGCCTGAATGAGCCGCTCCGCAAACTGATACAGTTCTTCAAAGCGGTCGGACGAGAAGTAAAGCCTGTCTTGCCAGTCGAAACCCAGCCAATTCACATCTTCCTGAATTGAGTTAACGTATTCGACGTCCTCTTTCGCCGGATTCGTATCATCAAATCGAAGATTGCACTGGCCGTCGTAACGCGTCGCCAGGCCGAAGTTCAGGCAAATCGACTTAGCATGGCCGATGTGAAGATACCCGTTCGGTTCAGGCGGAAACCGAGTATGAACGCGGCCATCGTTCTTAGCAGACGCGCGATCGGCTTCAATGATTTGTTCGATGAAGTTGAGCGATCGCGGTTCTTCTGCGACCTGGTCGTCAGATTTGCTTGCCGAACTTTCGTCGGAACCGCTCCTGGACTGAGGTTCCATATCGATTTTCTCCGTCTGCGCACGCGGGGCGTGTTCATTGTGGACAGGGTTTGGCGTTAGCCGCCGATCAGCATTTTTGCCGGCCCGAAATAAACAGCCATTGGCTGCGCGCAAAAAGAAGCCGGGGTCACAGGTGCAACCCCAGCTTTCTTTGTGTGATTTCTGGATATTTGAGCATTCGCTGCCGCAACATGAATCGCAGAAGCAAGTCCGCCAAGCTGAGCGAATCAGGCCTGTGCGGCGTCTTCAAACGAGATAAATGGACTCAATTTCTTCGCTTTGGCGAAGATTTCGTCCTTTTCATCCTGTGACTTGGCGGTGTCGAACTTAGCACGCAGCTTCTTAAGCTTGGCTCGTCGAGTGCGACGCCGGGCGATCTCTCGATCCCGTTCTACGCGTCCCATGTGCAAACCCTTACAAATAAGACAGTTAACGCCCATTTCGTGGGCAGATCTTGTATCAAGCGAGCACGGAATCCTAACAACCTGAACGATTGCGGTCAACCAGCGATTTGTCGACATCTACCTCCTGCGGGCCTGCCTCTAATCCAAGCGGACAGCACTCGAATTTTGTCTCAACGACTGGTGGCAAGACCTGCAGCCAAGTTGAGATGTCCGCAGCTGTGGATTTGTCTGATCGTCTTTCTGGCCGCAACACATGGGCACATCCTTATCACTTCCGGGAACTGAGCATCACGAGTCTCGCATCTTCATGAAAGCCGTTGCCATGTCATATGGAGTGGTACTGTTCGGAACGGGCGGTTTCATACTCATCGAGCCTGGCTGGACGGTCTGGAGAGTTCTGTACTTCACGCTGATCACGACAGGCGGTTTTGGTGATGAGAGGATCTCAGAAACCGGTCAAAAAAGTCGCAGCCCTCTTTCTTGTAACTGGAATCAGAACGGCCACCCAGCCCCTGACAACGGCCGTCCAGTACGCAGTGAGTTATCAATTTGATTGGCAACGCCGGATGGAACAATAATCAACACAACCCGCGACTACATCCTCTGTCTGCGGTTTTGGCCACATCGACAAAACGATTTGCGAAGAACTCGCCGAGCCCAACGTTCCTTGCGACGTCATCGGTCATGATAAAGATCGCATTGCTGAATGCCGTCGCCTGTGGCTACCTGGCCATAATCGGTGACACGACCAACGAACAGATCCTTCACGCTGCCGGCCTGGAGCGGGTTCGTGGAATTATCTGCGAGACAAGCTCCGCTGCCGAAATTTTTCATCACTCTGACGGCTCGTGAATTGAACCCCGACATCATTATCGCGAACCGTGCGAACGCAGAACTGTCGGCTCGCAAAATGGAACATGCCGGAGCGTCGCATGTTGTCTCTCCATTCCTGACAGCGGGAATCGACCTCGCTCGAGCGCTCGTGAAGCCAAACCTCACCGATCTTCCCGTGAACTCTCGCACACGTAGACTGACTGACTCTCGTTGATTGCTCTGTCTTTACTCGATGTTGAAGCGAGCCGCCATCGGCATCCGACGGCCCGTGCCAAACGCTCTGGCTGAGAGTTTAATGCCCGGCGGCATCTGACGTCGTTTAAATTCGTTTCGGTCAAGCCGGGACGCGACCCAGGTAACTGTCTCGGCCGGAAAGAACTGCGAAACTGTAGCGACTGATTCTTCATGTTCGATCAGCCGTTCGAGAATTCCGTCAAGAACCGGGTACGGCGGAAGCGTGTCCTGATCGACCTGATCCGGGGCCAGTTCAGCGCTGGGAGGCTTACCGATGGTGCTTTCCGGGATGACTTCACGCTTCTCACGCACATCGTTGATGAACCGGGAAATCCCGTAGACATCCTTCTTAAAGATGTCGCTTAGCACGGCAAAGCCGCCGCACATATCACCGTAAAGCGTGCAATAGCCAACGGCGAGTTCGCTTTTGTTACCCGTCGCAAGAGCCATCCAGCCATGCCGGTTGCTTCGAGTCATGACGATGCCGCCGCGGATTCTCGCCTGGAGATTCTGGTCAGCTAACCCGCTCGGCTGAGAAAGCAAGTCGTCGCCGACGACAGTCGTTTGCTCGTAAGCCGTGTGCATGGCATCGATCGGGACTTCTTCGTAGTCAACTTCAAGTGTCTCTGCCAATTGCCGAGCATCGTCCACACTGTGCGAACTGCTGTATCGACTCGGCATCGCAATGCCATGAACATGCTTCGACCCGACCGCCTCGGCAGCAACATAGCACGCTAGCGCGCTGTCGATTCCGCCGCTCAATCCCAGTACGCAATCAGTGAATCCGCACTTATTAACGTAGTCGCGAAGGCCAAGAATCAAGGCATCCAGAATTTCCTGAGCATCGCTGTCTGAATTCTTTGTGGCCGCTGATTTCCCTGAAGAAACCGCAGCCAGCGGTAACTCAATAATACGCGACTCCGAGCAGAAAGCTCCAAGCTGCTCGCACACCTCACCTGCTTCGCTCACGCAAAAACTGTTTCCATCAAAAACGAGATCATCGTTCCCGCCGACTTGATTCACGAACAGAAACGGTTTGCGATGCTTCGCAACATGCTGTTGAATCAGTTCCTGACGCCGATTGTGTTTGTGTTTTTCGAAAGGACTCGCTGACAGATTCACAAAGACATCGACTCCGGCCTCGGCCAACTGCGCAACAGGATCGATCGACGAGTTCGGGTCGTCATGATATGACGTCGAGGGATGCCCCCACCAGGCGTCCTCACAAATGTGAATCCCCAGCTTGATCCCTCGAAATTCGATCGGCTGAATGTTGTCAGCAGGGCGAAAATAACGACGTTCATCAAAGACGTCGTAGTTTGGCAGCAGCGATTTGTGCACGGTTGCCGCGACCTTTCCGTCGCAAAGCAAACTAGCTCCGTTGGCAATTTGACCGTTTGGCACGCTTCGGCGTGTTGGGTGCCCCAGGATAACGCCCATTCGCGGAGGCAGTGATGAGGCCAACTCGTCGACAGCTAGATCACAAGCGTCAACACACCCCTCTCGAAGCAGTAAATCGCGAGGTGGGTAACCGCTGAGAACCAGCTCGGACAAAACCACCAGTTCGGCGCCGCTATCAGCAGCCGATCGGACAGTCTCCCGAACAAGCTCCAGATTTCCTCGAACATCACCAACCGTCGGGTTGAGTTGAACCAGTGCCGTCTTCACTGAAAGGTCCTCAAGCAATTTCATTCAATCGAGCATGCCGATCACGCTCTAAGAGAGGTATCAGACAATGGTTGATCGCCAGATGCCAGCGAGCCGCTGAGGATCATTCAAAGAAGCTATTTACGGCAAACTCCCGGTCGACGTGACTTAGAAACCGTTCATCTCAGAAAGAGCTCGCAGGAATGATCCGTCGATCGTCAGGCTGACAACGTTAATCTCGCCTGAATCCGATTGCCCAGCGTGTCCAATCCCTGGCCTCCGTTGAACAGGTCGATGCCACTGTCACCGTTCAATATGTCGTCACCGTCCTCAGCGAACATCACGTCAGTACCAGAACCTCCGGCCAGTGAATCGTTGCCATCGACAAACACGGAATCGAGTGACGAAAACCCTCCGATGTTCAAGCCCTGTCAGATCAATTGAGTTGTCGCCGCTTTCCGTAAAGACGTTCAACGTGCTCGCCTGTGTAGTCGCGAGACCATGCTGAACGACACCGTTTAACGCCCCAACATTGCTGGTTGCGACGTCTCGTTGAATGGCGGCGGCGGCGTTCGTATCAACAGAACTGGCATCGCCGTCCCGAAGACCAATGCCTGAACCGTAAGCAGCGTTCGGTGCTTCACACCGTTACCATTGACAAATCTTTTCATCTGAGCGATCGACTTAACCAAGGAAGTCTTTTAAATCCGGAAAGCCAATCTTGCAGATACACAGAAACACTTCCTCTCACGAAACCTGCGACTGAGCTTCGATCTCAATCTTTCGATACCTGTCTTCGAAACGCTGCTCAGGCTCATTTCGGCGGTACCTTCAACCTCGCAGGAAATACGCCAGACGAGAATCTCGCCAAAGACGCGTCAACTCCTGATAAGTTCCCGGGATTCGATTGTCGGCGTTACAACGGTTCGTCCGGCCATGTCGAACATGACGTTCTGATGCCAGGCTTGCGACCAGCGTTCTGGCATCCACTGGCAATCCCTGCGGCTCGAATGCGTCAGAATTCGTGATCAAACTGCTGAATGAGGCGACCGCTGAAGTTATGGCGTTCTGTCTGCCGATTTTACGGAGGTAGAGCTGCTAACTCCTCATCTGGATTCGCCGATGCCCGTTCGCAAGACACCACGATCTGCTTCTGGTAACGCTTCGCTCAGGAACCCGGTCTCGCTGCACCTGCTGCCGTTTCTGCAATATCTGGAAGCGGAATGCGGGCTCGCGAGAAATACCGTTCATGCTTACGAGTCCGACCTCAAGCAATTCGCTGGATGGTATCAGGATCACGGACCGGCCAATCCGAATGAGATCACGCTTCAGGTTTTGACGAGCTACATTCACGAGCTCCGAAAACGCGAACTTGCAGCAACGACCGTCGCGCGGCATCTTGTCGCGGTCAGAATGCTCTTTCGATATATGGTGCTCGAAGGGCTGCTTGAAAAGTCGATTGCAGAGTCGCTGAGTTCGCCAAAGCTCTGGCAGTACCTGCCCAGGGTTCTAGGACCAGCCGCTGTCGATCGATTGTTGAACGCGCCGGATCGGTCCGACAGATTCAGGCTTCGTGATCGAGCTTTGCTTTGCCTGCTTTACGCAACTGGCTGCCGAGCATCCGAAGTGACCACCCTTCGGCTCAGTAAAGTATTTCTCAATGAGCGTTACGCGCGTTGCGTCGGCAAGGGCAACAAAGAACGTATCGTCGGGCTCAACCCGATCGCTGTCTCAGCGATCGAAGCGTGGATCGAAGGCGAACGATCAAAGCTGGTTCGCGAAGGCGACGAACCCTGGCTGCTGCTCAACGCACGTGGAAAACAACTTTCCCGAATCTCAGTGTGGGGCATCGTCAAGAAATATGCAGAACGAGTCGGATGCGGAGAAGGCGTCAGCCCTCACACGCTACGACACAGCTTCGCGACGCACATGCTGGCCGGAGGTGCTGAAATCCGAGCCCTTCAGGAAATGCTCGGTCACGCCAGTATCTCGACGACGCAAATCTACACGCATGTCGAACACAGCCGGCTGAAAGCAATCCACTCAAAGTGCCATCCACGCGGGTAGCTGTCAGGCAAACGCTGGTTCGTCTTCCAGGTGTGCCCCCCCGGCCTCTTTGAATTCCGCCCATCGCTCGGGCGTGAAGAGGACTTCGCGGGCCTGTGAACCGTTGTAGTCTCCAACAATTCCGTCTTCGGCCATGAAGTCGATCAGCCGTGCTCCGCGGCCGTATCCAATTCCGAGAGCTCGCTGGAGAAGTGAAACGCTGCCTCGACCTTCGCGGACGATGATGTCGATCGCCTGCTCGTAAAGCTCGTCGCGTTCCTTCATCTGATCACGAGTCGTCGTTCCACCAGACGCACTGAGTTGGGCGAGTTCTGCGCTGTAGTCAGGCTCGAACTCGGCGAAGTAATCGATGACCGAATTCACTTCTTCGTCGCTTACAAACGAACCCTGTGCCCGCGCGAGATTACTCGTGCCCGGAGCCAGAAACAGCATATCGCCATTGCCGAGCAGTTTGTCGGCTCCGCCTTCGTCCAGCACGACGCGGCTGTCGCTCTTGCTGGCGACCTGAAATGCGCAACGCGCCGGCAGGTTCGATTTGATCAAGCCTGTGATGACATCGACCGTCGGTTTCTGCGTCGCGAGGATCAGGTGGATGCCGACCGCTCGAGACTTTTGTGCCAGACGGATGATGTGCCCTTCAACGTCCTTACCCGATGTCATCATCATGTCTGCCATTTCGTCGGCGACGATCACGATGTACGGCATCTTTTCTGGAACCTCATTCGCTTCTTCTGATTCTGAATCGATGCCCATCCGCTCCAGGCGAGTTTCCGGTTTCAACTTGTTGTAGCTGTCGAGATGCCGCACTCCCGTCCGAGCGAGCAGGTCGTAGCGTTCTTCCATCTTCTCGACCGCCCAGCCGAGCACCGCTTCCGCCTTTTTCATGTCCGTAATTACGGGGTGCATAAGATGAGGAATCCGTTTGTACGGACTGAGTTCGACCATCTTCGGATCAATCATCAGCATCCGCACCTGCTCGGGCGTTCGCGTCATCAGGATTGAAAGAATCAACGCGTTCAGGCAGACACTCTTCCCAGTACCCGTTCGACCAGCGATGAGCAAGTGAGGCATCTTGGCCATGTCGACAGCCAGCGGCCGACCGCTGACGTCCTTGCCCATAAACAAGGGAATTCTTTTGTCTTCGACGTCCTTCGCGCAGGATTCGATCAGATCACGCAACCGCACCATCACTCGTTTATCGTTGGGAACTTCGACGCCGACCGTATTCTTGCCCGGAATCGGAGCTACGACTCGAACAGACGGAACCCGCAGCGCGATCGCCAGGTCGTCCGCAAGGCTAGTCACTTTGCTCAGACGCAGTCCGGCTTCAAGTTCCAATTCGAACTGAGTGATGACCGGTCCGGTGTCGATCTCGCAAACTTTTACGTTGAGGCCGAATTCCTGGAACGTCTTCTCTAGTGTAATTGCAGCGAGCCTTGCCCGTTTGGCAAGTATCTCGTACGGAAATTCTTCGCTTTCTTCGAGCAGGTCGAGCGACGGCAGTGTGTACGGGGTGTCGTTGCTGGTCGCCGACGCGGCTTCGAGCTTCGCAATCACCTCGTCACGCTGAGACACAGCAGTCACCGGTGGATTGACTTTAATTTCATCTGGTTCACCGGTGGCCCCTTCGCCATCGTCGTCTGCTTCTGTGGAACCGGACGGTTCTACATCTTCTGCTTCTGCTTCTGCAGCGACAACAGAATCACGATGACTGAGCGCTCCGCGATAGTCGACTTCAATTTCCACTTCGTTTTTCGAGCGACGTCTGAAAAGTCGAGAAACGACGGCCAGAAGTGCAGTCGGGAGTGCGACAATCGGACGCAGCAGAAAATGCAACGCGCGAGTAACGACACTCGTGTCGGCAACCAGTACTAACCCTGCCAGGAAACAAGACGACAAAAGAATCAGCATACCGGTCGTTGCAAAGTGTTCTTCAAATGCGGCGACACCCCATGCTCCAACGTAACCGCCGCTGCCAACAATCTGCCCGGACGCGATGTCAGGAGCCAGCAGATGCAGCGCTACACAAAGTGATCCCAGCATAAGCGAAGTACCGATCGCCTTTTGGCGAAACGAGTCATCCGGTCCTCGTGAAAGCAGACGGAAGTCGTATGCGGCCAATGCCAGAACGGCAAACCATGCACCGATTCCAAAGGCCGCACGCAGGCTGTAAGAAAGTTGTGCGCCGAGTTCACCGCAGAGGTTCAGCGGAACGTCGCGCACCGGATGCACCAGTCGACCAGGTGGATCTCCCGGGTCGAAGCTAAGCATACTCAGACCGACAAACAGCGTGGCCGCAAAAAGAGCCAGCGCTATCAAATCGGATTTGATGCGGTGCAGATCCCACATGGTGTTCTTAGTTACCGATAAGTGAGGTGTATCTTCAGCGGGGATTGATCAAGACAAAACATGATCAAACATTGCGACGACAGGGGTAAGCAAACAGCTCAGTTTTCGAGAGTCTGGAAGGTGTGAAGGCCAGATTGTTCGGTGGCGGGGCAGCAAAGCGCCAGCCGTACGATCGGCGGGGGCCTGGCGGTCCAGGCGTTCGATAGCAGAATCCGTTGCAGCCTCGGCACTTCGCGAAAGTGCCAGTCAGTCAGTGGTCCGTGGTCTTAGTGAGCAGACACTGATCGTACTGGTCACCCACGCGAAGCGCCGGGCCACCTGGATTGATCCTGCAGGGATCATTGGATTGTTCTTCAAGGTGTCGAAGATTTGATCGTGGGCGTTCCTTTTTCACGCAGCTGATCGAACCATTGGTCGAAGGCGCACAGAAAATTCAACGATAGAGTTCTCGCTCCGGCCACGCGAATTTCAGCCGTACCGGTTATGTGGCTTTTGAGTGTTGGAAGGACGCACAAAGAGCACCACCACAGAGCAAGCCTGTACTTCACAAAAGCATCTACAATCACTTGCGGATGCTTCAGTACAGTCTGGCGGCCGTGAGCTGAGGCTTCTTGCGAGTACCTCTAAACATAGCACGAAAAAATGGCGATGGCGTGAAATGCCGCGTTGGGATGAGACTCTTAGTACCCGACCTGACCGGATGAAACGGTTGGTCAGGTTCATATCGGATTAGCCGATTATGCGAGTTATCCTCTCCCGGCTCAAAGCAACATCGTTGGCAGGAACGCGCCCCGCCAATGATTTCAAGCTGAGTCTCGCCCCAGCCTACGATTGCTGCAGGTGCTCGGCGATCCAGGCAATCAGGTCTCGGGCGATGCCGGTCTTTGAGTCGATAAGATGCGAAAGCGTTTCACCGGAGCCGTCCAGAATCTGCACGTCGTTTTTGTCCGAGCCGATGGCTGTTGGACTATTGAGCACGACGATGTCGCAATTTTTAGCTCGCAGTTTCTGCAACGCGTTTTCACGAGCGTTCTCAGCTTCGAGCGCAAAGCCGACGACCCAGTGGCCTTTTCTTGAGCCTCCGAGTTGAGCGAGTACGTCGTCGGTTTCGATCAGCTCAATTGAAATCGGTTCGCCGATCTTTGTCATCTTGCCGGGAGTTCGGACACGAGGCTTATAATCGCAGACCGCCGCAGCCGCGATTACTCCATCGCATTCAGGAAAGGCTTCGATCGAAGCATCCCGCATTTGCTCAGTCGTAATAACGTGCCGGACGTCGCAACCGGCAGGCGGCTTCATATCGACTGGCCCCGTTACGAGAACGACTTGATGCCCCGCATCGAGCGCTGCCTGAGCAAGCGCGTAACCCATTCTCCCGCTGCTGGCGTTCGAGAGGTAACGCACATCGTCGAGGTATTCACGAGTTGGGCCGGCCGTAATCAGAATTTTCATGAGCGGGATCGTACGATGAATGCTTGAAGCGCCAACCGGTCAGTCGACAGATTCCGAGTTGGCATCAACGATTGACTGCGTCGTTGCATCGCCTTTACGGAACCGTCGCCACGACCAGACGAGAAAATCGACAAGCCCCGCGTAACGGTATTCGCCGTCGACGTAATTCTCGATCACATAAAAGGCGAAGTAGTATGCTCGGGCAAAGCACCAGATAGACAACGCCAGTAGCGTCGCTGTTCGGAGCGACAGTGAATCCAACAGGATCAGTCCTGAAGCCATCGCACCGCCGAGTACGAACAGACCAGCCTTAACGTAAAGCAGTTTCGGGCTGGAGATGTCTGGCATGCGGAAGTCTCCAACAGTTGATAGACCATCAAACAATCCGTTCGTCACTGCTCAACGATTCAAAGTGTTTGCGGAGCTGCTCAAAAATGTCGGCCGGTTCAGCCATTCGCCCGGCGCCGATCTGACCACAACTCAGCCAGCCGTTTCCGGGTTCGACGAAGTTCAGGCCATCCTCTTTTAACTGCTGAATGTTTCGTTGGACGGGTGGCTTGTTCCACATTTCGGTGTTCATTGCTGGGGCGAGGAATACCGGACAAGTAACCGTCAGCACGAGAGTCGACACCAGATCGTTCGCGTGGCCATGAGCAGCCTTTGCCAGAAAGTCGGCGGTGGCGGGAGCAATGAGGTACAGGTCAGCTCGCCGCGCGAGACCGATGTGCTCGCCCTGTGGATGTTCGACCGGTTGGAAAAGGTTCTCGTAAACCGGCCGGTTGGTGAGAGCCTCGAAAGTCGTCGGTCCGACGAACTTCTTCGCTGCTTCTGTCATCGCGACGGTGACGAACGCTCCAGCCTGGATGAGCTTGCTGGTGAGGTCGGCGGTTTTGTAGGCGGAGATTCCGCCTGTCACTCCGATCAGAATTTCACGATTCTGGAAGACGTTCACAATGATTCTCGGGTTCCAAGGAGCTTCGGGCTTAAGAGCCGGCGACCTGAAGCTCCGGTGACGATGACTGCTCATCAGGAATAGACAGTGTGATCGAATCTCCAGTTCGAATCACGCCTTCATCGCCCGCGTCCAGCAGAACGGTATTTGTCGCCAGCCGATAGTAATGGCCAAACTGCTTGAGATTTGTCCATTCGGGAAACATCGCTTTGCGAAGGGCCGCGTAAATAGTAGCGAAGGCTTGTGTTGTTTCGCCGGTCACCGGATGTCGACTCGGGACCGAGCATCGCTGGCAGGGCTTTACGCCGCCGAAGGTCACTCCACCGATTTGAAACGGAAGCTGCTCCCGCTTGGCACCGAACAATCGATCCTCCCAAAACGCCGGCACGCCTTCGACTTCAATGTTTGTCCGGAACCGCCAGCGAGCCTGCTCGGTCGTCATTTCAGGAAACAAGTCGGCAACAGTCTGCAACGTGGCCACGGAAACGACCGTCGGACCACTGGCATCGTCGTCGTCGGGGAAGCCAGCTCGAGGGTTATCGACAATTCCAACCGGACGGTTCAGCAGGCACGTCAGATAATCGCCCAGCGATTCGCGATCGTCGTCGAGATGAAACTGCCGAGCCGTCACGCTGTGGCCAGTCCAGATTCTTACGGACGGAACTTCGAGGTCGAAGTCAGAACGGATTTCGTGAAGTTCGGGCACTCGCTTGAGAGTGATGAATTTGCCGTTCGGCTCGACCAGAGCAAACCGACGATCCCATTTGAGCGCGCCTGAATCCAGCACGTGCGACGAAGCAACCGTCACACCGGGAAACGACTTTATAGGATACACGTTGATTCGGGAGATCGTCCCGGAGTCACAATCAGTTGACACTTTCACTCCGCGAATTCCGGACTGTACGGCCCACACAGTCTCATTCTAGCACCGACCACAGGGTCCGTCTCACCATTTAACTTTTATCCGGAACGAATGTCACGCTCAGTGTCTGGAGTAGCAGAATTTTGCGGAAATCCGATCAGTAGCGCTGGAGAATTGACCGGGCGAGGGCGGCATGGCTAAATTCGGCGTATGAATACAAAAACTTTTCGAATCGTCACCATGTGGTACGCAATTTTTGCGACCATTTTCACATTTTCTACTTCATTCACCCAGCAAGCCCACGCTGCCGAACGGCCGAATGTTATCTGGATCGTGTCCGAAGATAATTCACACCACTACTTGCGACACTTCTTCAAAGACGGAGCCCCTGCACCGAACATCGAAGCAATGGCCGCTCACGGGGTAACATTCGACCATGCGTTTTCGAACGCTCCGGTTTGCTCGGTCGCTCGCTCGACGCTGGCTACTGGTTGCCTTGGACCTCGCATCGGGACGCAGTTTCACCGCAAACACACCATGGCGACGCTGCCGGACGGTCTGAGAATGTTCTCGGCCTACTTGCGAGACGCCGGTTACTACACATCGAACAATTCCAAAACCGATTACAACGCCACGCCATCCTTCGGGGTGTGGGACGAATCGTCGAGGTCGGCGACCTGGCGAAAGCGCAAGAGCGACGACCAACCGTTCTTCCACATGGAATCGCACAGCCAGTCGCACGAGAGTTCGCTGCATTTCAGCCAGCAGATCTTTGAAAACGAAAAGACAATTACTGATCCAGCATCGGTCAAACTGGCCGACTACTTCCCGGACACCGAGAAATTTCGCTACACGCTCGCTCGTTATCACGACCGCATCCGCGTGATCGACGGAATTGTCGGAAACACCATCGCCAGGCTGAAAGAAGACGGTCTGCTGGAAGACACATTCGTCTTCTACTTCGGAGACCACGGCGGTGTGCTGCCCCGCAGCAAGGGCTACATCTACGAATCTGGCCTGCACGTGCCGCTGGTCGTGCGTGTGCCGGAAAAGTGGAAACACCTGGTCGACCGCAAGGTCGGCTCGCGAGCACAGGGCTTCGTCAGCTTCATCGATTTCGGCCCGACCGTGCTGAACCTCGCCGGCGTCAACGTGCCCGAGCAGATGGATGGTGTCCCGTTTCTCGGAGCAGGCACGACCGCATCCGAAGTTGAATCGCGCGACGAGTCCTTCGGCTACGCCGACCGGTTCGACGAAAAGTACGAGTTCATCCGCTCGCTCAGAAAGGGCAAATATCAATACATCCGATACTTTCAGCCGTTCCTGCCCGACGGTCTGCAGAACAATTACCGCTACCGCATGCTGGCGTTCACCGAATGGCGGCAACTTTACAAAGCCGGAAAGCTGTACGGGAAGCAGGCGCAGTTCTTCCAGGAAAAACCGGTCGAGCAACTCTTTGACACCCAGGCCGACCCCCACGAAGTCAACAACCTGGCAGACGACCCGCAGCACGCCGCCGTCCTGAAAGATCTGCGAGCCCGACTGGCCACACGACTTCGAGCAATGCCGGACCTGAGCTTCTACCCGGAAAGCAAACTGATCAGCATCATGAATGACCCCGTCGGCTTCGGGCAGCAGCACAAGACTGAGATCACACAGATGGCCGATGTTCATGACCTCGCCCTGCTGCCGTTTTCCGAAGCCAAACCGATGCTTGCCGCTGCATTGAAATCTGACAACGTCTGGCTGCGATATTCAGCAGCCATGGCCTGCAGCGCGATCGCCGATTACGCCAGGGACCTCGCCCCAGTGGCTGAACCATTACTGAAGGACGAGTCGCTTATCGTTCGCGTTCGAGCCGCCGAGTTCCTCGGTTTGATCTTCAAGCTCGATCCGCAGCCAGTCCTGACCAGTGTCGTCAACGAAACATCCAACCCGGTCGAAGCCGCGGAAGCCTTGAACTCGATCGTCTTCTTCCGAGACTGCAGTCGGCAGACGTACCGGATCGATCCGTCAACGCTCAAACCCAAAACCAAAGGCGATGCCACCACTCGCCGCATCAACTACCTGAACGGCGAGCCCTACAAAAGCACGAAGCGAAAGAAGAAGCCGAAGAAGAAGTAGACGCTGTTTTTCTCGTGTGGACCAGCAGGCATAGTTATACGTTGCGCTCCCGGGAAGAATCAGACCGAGCAGATACCAGCTATGGATCAGCGTGTTCAGAAACTGAAGTCCGAATCGTAGCTTCTAAAAGTTGTTCAGGGCATATCTCTGCTGGTTGGACTTGCCTTCGTGCTGGCAGCTCTTGATGTCGCCTTAAAAAAGTTTGACGGTAAAAACGTCGCACAGACGCTGAGGATTGCACTCTATTGGTGTTTTGGTGGTTGGATAATTTGCAGTTCGTGCCTGGTTGGTGATCAGCTGGTTCATGAAATCTGCGAGTGCGAGCATGATCCAATCCAACGGGCCGCGTTTTGAGCTGGAAATCACTGGCCAGACAAACTCACTGGCCAGACAAATCACTGAAGCCTGGTGGCCGCAAATTCTGTAGCTTCAACAGATGAGGCTCCACCTCAGATGCGGATTTGGACTTTACCGTTGTTGCTGATGACGCCGAAGAAACGCTCACACTGACGGCGGCGCACCTCATTTCACGCAGGACGAATTTAGAGGGAATGTGTAGCTGGTCGTTTCCGCCGAACCGTGGAATTCGTCTGACAGTCTGACGTAAGCGCTTCTGCACCACTTGGAACTCGCGTTCGAAGGTCGCCGAGCCATTGGGACAACGATTCAGATGACTCATTCCTGATCGTGCTGTGTTACTTCATATCAGACCTGATCGAGGAATTTGAATTCCATCGGCCACGACTGGAGCAGTGGATCGACGAACTGGCGGAGTCTCCGGGAACAGTCAGCGCACAGGGACGACAGATTTCCTGGAACGTCGCGGCTGGTCGTTGCTGACTAACGGCAGTAGAGCAGGTGACAAACAAAAGCTGCATGAGCCGCCGAAAAAAGAAAGATCAGAACCGCGGTCGGCTCAATCGGAAAACTGCCATCGACGACGACCGACAAGTTGCCCATCCGTGCAACTGAACCTGGTTCAAGAATGCCGAGTTTCTCTGCATCAACAGATCGCACACCGTAACGCGTCAGTCAGCGATCGAAATTGGTCAACTATTATCTCAATTTCTCAACGTGCCATTAGACAATGTGCTTGCAGATCCTGACAACGCATGAAGTCAACTTCATGCCGAGTATCTATCCGTCTTTACAGAAATATCCAAGGCGTGTCGCGTTCAAAGTTGTTTAAGAGTAGAGACAAATTCATATCACGGCGTAAGGAGAGCTTCGACGGCTTTGTGGACTTCCGCTTCGTCGATGCCTTTGCCGGCATCGATGTCATTTTTGAAAACCTGAACCAGTTCGCCTTTCCTGTCGTAGAGGCGGAAGTAGGGCAGGCCGGCGTCGCCGATCTCGTAAGCGGTGAATGATTCGTCTCCGCCGCCGAGTGAACAGGACAGGTTTTCGAATGTCGCGTTCTGCTCCTTAAGGAACATCAGAGCATCTTCGTACGAATCCGGATCGTCGAAGCTCATCGAGATGACGGCAAGACTGTCCGGGTGCTCAGCGGCCAGCGCAACGGTATGCGGAAATGCTTTACGGCAGGGGATGCACCAGGTCGCCCAGAAGTCGACGAATACAACTTTTCCGGCGTGCTGTGCGAGGGCTGCTTTGAACTCTTCCGGCGTCACGGCTCGGAGTGTGATGTTCACAGCATCGGCGGAAGGAAGGGAGTCGACCGCGTTGGTAACGTCTGAAAGAGGGGGTTCGTTGTTGCCATCCGGGGCGAGTTCGTCACCAACACCGGTTGGTGGAGTGACTGGTGACGTTATGCCAGGCCCATCGGCGGAGTTTGTCGAGCCGGACTCGGGCGAAGACGCGTCGGAACAACCGAATGTGCCAAGACAAAACACGCAAATCAACAGATGGAAAGTTCTGAATGTCATAACGGTGTCTCGCTTTTCCTTGCGATGCGACTGATGTCAGGTCAAGGACGGGTAAGGGGGATTGGGTTATGAGATGGGGTCGAGTCGGCCACTGAAATCTAACGATCACGAATATTGAGAGGCGGGCTTGGGAGAGTATAGAAGGCAGCTGGGCTCGGTAAACCGCGAAAAACGACGGTTTGAAGCCTGGGGTGAAGCAAAGGCCCAGGATGAATCGGAGTGAGGACCGGATCACAGGGTCACGACAGATTTCGTGTGTGGTGATTTGTTCGCCTCAAGCAGCATGATTGCGACAAATCATGCGAAATCAGTTACTTTCGCGATGAACGTCAGGCTCGCCTTCGAAGACATTCTTGTCAGTTTTGTACATAGACGCTAATTTGATCATCTCTTGTCCCTGTTCAATCCGCGAATAGATTCTTCAGATCGTTGAACTAAGATATGACCACGTCGGGTGGCACGACAGATTTACAGCTGTGAGAGGAGAGCAAGGGACGCGATATGGCTTTAGCAATGCTGCCGGCGGAACTCGCCGAGGTCACTGATCCCCTGCAGAATGACGACGAACTGCTCATTGCCGATGAATTGGCTGAGCTGTCGATTTTCGAAGAAGTCAAGAAGACGCCGTCTTTCCAGAGGTTTCCCGGTACAACTGTTCTCCGAAAATGCCCGAAGGGCCGTGCACTGGTACGCCAGGGTGACTCGGGAGCAACCGCGTTTTCGATTCTCTCCACGGAAGACGTGATCGAACTCCGGGAAAACCAGGTGAAGTCCCTGGAAGCAGCAATCGAGGCCAAGGAAGCGAAGACCGGCGACGGTTCGCACATGTACTACGCGGCAGAGTCAGTCGGTGATCTGAAAAGAATACTGGAGGAGCATCGACAGGAGATTGTCGCCTTAAAACAGAAACTTTCACAGACCACGGCACCGCCGGAAGAACGTCACGTTGCGACGGCAATCCTGCTGCTGAGTCAGGATTCAGGTTTCAGACCAGGGCTGCTGCATCGGCTCGGGCAAATGTTTTCTGGATCGTCGAAGGGCCCGAAGAAAGACCCGGCCTCCATTCCGATCGACGGTCCGGCCGACATCGATACCTCGACGAAGAAAGCTCCACTTCACGAGAGCGAACTGTTCGGCGAAATGAGCTGCATGAATCGGGCTCCCCGGTCTGCAACGGTCGTGGCCGAAGAAGACTGTTACATGCTCGAAATGCTGCGCAACGTGCTGGACATGCTGCACAGCGATCCGACATACAAAAAGAAGCTCGACGACATCTATCGAGCACGCGTGCTCGATGGACACGTACGCCGGCTCCCGATTTTCGATGGTCTTGAAGACAAGCATTTTGCTGAGATCAAGGACCGCATCGAGTTAGTCGAGTTCGAAGCCGGCGCGGTCGTCTTTGAAGAATACGAACCGTCCGACGCGTTCTACGTCGTCCGCAGCGGTCTTGTAAAAATCGTAAAAAACGCGTGGACGCTGTTTCGAGTCGAAGAGTTCAAGTCGGATCACTGGAAGAATCTGTGGAAACTGCTCGTCGACAGCGCGGATGAAGGTTTAGGCACTCAGATTTGGGGGCGTCTTCCAGGCGACGTTCAGGATGCCGCGAAGGATGCTGCAAAGAATGCTCCTGGCGAAGACATACAGAAGTCACTTGTCGCTTCGCTGAACGAGATCGTCCGAACGGGTGACCTTCACAAGGCTCTCGGTAAGACAACCGAAGAAACGTGCGTCACCGTTGACAGCCCGCAGGTTGCGGTCGACTGCGAGCACTTTCCGACTGATACAGGCAAGTGGTCGGAGCTTGAAACGCGAACCTTCCATCGATCTCTAATCGAATTTCTTTATCCGCAGGGGATTCCGGCACGTGCTGCTTCTTCGGGGTCTCGCAAGACGCTCAGATACATGGGACGAGGCGAAGGTTTCGGTGAACTCGGTGTGGTCACTGAAGCACTGCGAAGTGCCACCATTTTTGCCTATGACCATCCGGACGGCGGGGCCAATCAACGTCTGCCTGACTCAAGAACCGGTGCAATCCCTTCGCGAGTCGAACTGGTAAAGATGTCGCGGGAAGATTTCCTGCTGCTGACAGAACGGTCAGCAGCTTTGAAGAATAAAGTTGATGGTATCGTTGCCGACTACCAGCGGCAGGCCAAAATTATTCGCGATACGATTAATGACCGTGTCGAAGTCCGGTCGCAGTCACCAGACTTCGAACAGCTTGGCCTGATTCAGGGTCAGAAGTTGATGCTGATCGACCTCGATCGTTGCACTCGGTGCGGCCAGTGTGTCGATGCTTGCGTTTCGGCTCACGATGACGGACGAACTCGGCTTTACCTCGATGGTCCGCGATTTGAAAAATACCTCGTACCGCTGTCCTGTCGCTCGTGTATGGACCCCGTCTGCATGATCGGTTGCCCGGTAGGTTCTATTAACCGTGGCGACAACGGCGAGATTGAAATTCGAGACTGGTGTATCGGCTGCAGCCTGTGCGCTGACCAGTGTCCTTACGGATCAATCCAGATGAACGCACTTGAGGGCGGCCTTGAACTGACTGCCAGTCAACAGGCGTTGCTCGGCGGTGAAGATATCAAGACCGTTAACGAGCGAGCGGTCGTTTGCGATTTGTGCAGCTCTCTCCCCAGTAAGTCTCCATCGTGTGTTTACGCATGTCCGCATGATGCGGCGATGCGAGTTAACTCACTGGAATTTTTCTTTGACCACACGCATTGAGCAGATTTCAGAGATATTCGTTGATGCCAGACCAACTCCGATAGAGCAACATGAGGTTTCGCAGTGCTGCTTGACAGGACACATCGCACATGGGCATTGATCTCCGCGGCCATCATGGCTGTGGCGACGGCTTCATACGTGATCTATGCGGAGTCGACGCCCAAAGGCCCCAGCGGCGGCAGCCTGATGGGGCTAATCTATGGCGTATTCGGTTCGCTCATGATGATCTATGCCGGCTTGCTGGGAGGCCGGAAACAGTTTCCATTCTGGAGACTGGGGAGCGCTCAGTTCTGGCTTCGAGGCCACATCTGGTTTGGAACGCTCAGCTTTCCGCTGATCCTGTTTCACGCAGGTTTTGGCCTTGGTGGACTGCTTGAGCAGATCCTGATGGGCTTCTTTTTTGTCGTGTGGCTCAGTGGCTTCTTTGGGTTAGCGATGCAGCACCTCATGCCGAAGCTACTAACCTCACGGATCGGCCGCGAAACATTTGCCGACCAGATTCCGTACATTCGAAAACGTAATCGAATTATTGCCGACAAATTGGTCTCCAGCGATTGTGGAAAGATTCCGCTTGACGGGGATGCGATGCAGAAAGACCTGACTCGGCTCGGCATATTTGCTGCCGACATCATGTCGCAAGAAAAACAGGCTAAGGGCAAAGCAGCAAAAGACAAAGTGGGCGAGCAGAAGGCGACGTGGCTGGAAAGAGTTGCGGCGGACGATATCGGTTTGTTCCAGGACCTCGCGAAGCATGCCAAGAACGAGGGTTGGGTTAACAAGATCGGCAACTTCCCCGACCAGATAGTCGCGATTTACCAACTTCCTGAAACAGCAAAACCTGCGGCCGAAACAGCTAAAAAGACGACAGTTAAAGCCGCAGGTTCTCCGCTGGATCAGATCAAAGGCAAAAAAGCAGCGTCACCTCTTGACCAGATGAAAGCTCAGCGGGCAATGTCACCGTTGGAGCAAATGAAAGCGAAAGTTGCAGCAGCCGATGGTGATGATGCGGCTAAACCGAAATCACCTTTAGAAATAGCCAGGGCGCAAGGTGGTAAGAAGAAGGCGAAAGCAGCGTCGCCGCTCGAATTAGCACGCCAGGCTGGCCCCAAGGGCGGTGCAAAACCTTCTCCGCTTGAAATGGCCAGAAAAGCGGGGCCAAAAGGCGGCGCAAAAGCCGCAGGTAGGAAACAACTTTCTCCATTGGAGATGGCTAGAAACGCTGGTGCGGCCGGTAGCGGTAAAGCGGCAGACTCCGATGAAACTCCTGCAGAACCAGCAGCAGAAATGTCACCTTTGGAAATGGTGCGTCAGCAAGGGGCCTTCGGTAGCGGAGGAGCAAAAAAGGCCGCACTGGCTCCTGCGGCTCCTGCAGCAAAACCACCCGTTAAACAGGTCGCTCCCGCTCCGAAGACACAAAAAAAACCAGAGCCGATTTCGGAGATGGTCGACGATGTCGACTCTGAAATTTCAGCTGTACAGAAACTACTGACAGAGAAGTACGGCTTCGACGATCAGCTGGCCCGATCAGCTGCCGAGAAGACACGCAAATTTCTCAAGACGAACCCCGAAGCGGACGTCACCGCAGTTAAGCAGCTGTTTATTGAGAAGTACGGATACGACGAAGGCAAAGCTACCGACATTGCCGAAAAGGTCCGGCCATTCGTCGACGGCACTATCGAGAAAGCTGCTGCTGAGAAAGCAGAAAAAGCTTTCGCAGCGAAGGCTCCCACTCCAACGAATCAGCCGACAGCTGAAGCACCTTCGGCAACAGACGCCCCACTGTCAAAAGTAGACCAGATTCGACAGCAGGGAGCTTTTGGAAGTGGTGGTGCGAAGAAACAATCTGCTACTCCGGCCGCCGCATCATCCGGCAAGAAACTGTCGCCTCTGGAACAACTGAAAGCCAAAGTTACGGCTGGTAAACCTGCAGCAAGTGGAAAACCGCTCTCACCGCTTGAGCAGATGAAAGCAAAAGCTGGTAGTGGTGGGCCAGCTAACAGTGAAGGCAAACCGAAGTCACCACTCGACATGATGAAGAACAAGGCTGGCGGGGGCACAAAACCTAAAGCGGCAAAACCAGCAGCCAGGAAGCCACCGGCTCCCGTCAAAAAAAAGGCGGCTGTGAAACGTCCAGTTCTTCGGACAGAAGAACTTCGCAATTTTTACCTGACGACCGCTCGCCCGTACCTGGCTGGCAGCGGAAAGATGGGGCGACTCGCAGATATCACGGAAGCAACTCGAGCGTTCGCTCAGATGCGTGGCACATTGCCGGTTGAGTTACACGAAACTCTCGAAACCCTGCAGGCGTTCTGCGAAGAACATCGTCAATTCACAGAGCAGATTCGCATTCGAGCGTGGCTGCACTACTGGTTGGCCATTCATATTCCATTTTCAATCGCTTTGTTCGTTCTGATGGCAGCTCACATAGTATTGGCCCTTCGGGTCGTGCCATGGGATTTCCCGATTCGTTTCTAAATGACACTTCGAAGCTCACGTTCAGTAACGATTCAAATCACGTTTCAGCAATCTTCTTAAGAGTCTCATTCAGAGTCTCAACAACTCTGTCCTGGCAGTGGAAAAGTCAGCTATGCCGGTGCAATACACGAGCCGTCAACTTTCTGAACGGGTCGAAATTGAATCGCACAAACGTCCGAATCGGTTTCGCCGCCGGATTTGGCGGACAGCGTTGTGGTTGAGCGTAGCGTGCGTCGCCTGGCTTGGTTACGAGGGAAGCCGCGGTGAGTATTACATCTTCGAAGGTGGAGACGTGGCTCACGTTCACCGCATGTTCGAAAACGATTGTGCGAAGTGTCACACGACCTGGGCCCCTCTTAAGCGAGCTCTTAACTTTGATTTCTCGCACAAGGTCTACTCGGTCGAGAACAAAGCCTGTCTGGCTTGCCACCCAGGGTCGGTGCATCACAAGAATCAGATTCCCGCTCACGAAGACATCTTCTGCGCCGAATGCCACATTGAACACAAGGGAAATCATTCACTCGTCAAAGTCGAAGATCACATCTGCGTAAGGTGTCACGAGAACCTCAAAACTTCCGACGGGCAGATGTCGTTTGCCGCTTCGGTTACCGAATTTGGACGCGAAGGGGGGCACCCGGAATTTGCTTTCGTACGACTCCTGAACAGCAATTCGGCAATC
>CALGTK010000155.1 GCA_937904325.1 uncultured Planctomyces sp. | reverse complement strand
TGTCGTTGCCCTCGACCAGATGAGCCAGTCCCCAGATTCCGGTCGCGGTGAGCCCGTCGGTGTTGATCAACTCCGGATCGTCCAGCGGCATCAGATCGCCCGCGACCTGCAGCCGCACGAACTGATCGTACGGCAGATCCTCGTTGAACGACTTCACCACCCAGTCACGGTACGGGCCGACCGAGAACGTTCCGTTGTTATTCGCGTTGCAGGTGGGGTCGTCCTGAGCGTAACGCACGTTATCGAGCCAGTGCCGGGCCCAGCGAATTCCGAAGTCGGGCGACTTCAGCATGCCGTCCACGACGCGTTTGAAAGCACCAGGATCGTCGTCCGCAAGGAACGCCGCGATCTCCTCGGGCGTCGGTGGAAGACCAAGCAGATCGTAGGCCGCGCGACGAATCAGCGTCCTCTTGTCAGCCGACTGAGCGGGACGCAGACCATTGCCATCCAAAGTCGCAAGCACGAGCCTGTCGATGTCGCCGCGTGGCCAGTCCTCGTCTGCAACCTCGGGTCGTTCCGGCAACTTCGGCGTCTGATACGCCCACGACCTTCGTGCCGCCTCAATATCAATTGTGGAGCCTGCGGAAGCGCTGCCATCACGCGGATCGGGTGCGCCGATCTGAACCCACTTCACAAAATCCGCGATCGTCTCGTCCGACAGCTTCCTTTTGGGCGGCATCTCAATCGACTCATGCCGGATCGCCCGAATCAAGAGACTGTCTGCCGGCTTGCCCGGCACAACCGCCGGCCCGCCGTCGCCGCCTTTGAGCAGTGCCTTACGTGTATCCAGCAGCAAGCCGCCCTTCAGGGTCTTCTTCGACGCAGCGTCTGCCGAGTGACATGAGTAACACCGATCGACCAGCACAGGCCGGATTCTCTGTTCAAAGAATTCCACGCCATCGTCTGCGCGAGCACACAGCGCGGTGCCCAGGAAAGCTGTCACCAGCCAGCACGCACCAGTCATCGTGAATCGCATGTGGAGTGCAACCGGAAAGCAGGTTGAGGAGTCAGTGCCATAGCTCAGTATACGATGGTGGGGTCATCAGACGAAGCTCTCGCTCTCTTCGAATCTTCCGCGAATGACTCATTCCCCTGACTGAGACTGTGTGAATGTTGTAGCTCCGGTCAGTCTTTGCGGCACCCGGTCGCGCAGACCGGATGCACGAAGCAAATTGCCGCTAAATCAGTTTGACAACGCTCGGCAGGCGCATTCCAGCGATCTTGTGAATCAAATTGTTACCTGCTCCGGTGTGCCGGACGTGTGTCGGACCTCCGCGTGCAACGCGAATTGCTGACCGCACGGCGGGCTTTTCGCCCAGAGACATTTGGAATGTGTCGATTGTCTGCGCTAACGGTGATCTTTGTGCTCTCGCTCTGACGGAAAATTGGTGAGGGATTGGTGCGCACGAACGCCCGATTGGCGGTGGCCCGACCGACGACAAATGGAAGTCGACATTGCCGGTTTTCTGGCCCCGATGAAGCCGCTCTCAACACTGTTCCGCACGGAATCCGAAGACTGCTCAGGGAGCAACTCACGGATGTCTTGCTGCCACCCGCTCGCGAGTTCCGGCGAGAGTTCGTCAGCGATGTGGAAGCGGTCGGTGATGGAGTCGCCACGCTGAAGTATCTGAGCCGGTACGTCTTCTTTACGGCAATCACCAACGACCGCATCGTCTCGAGGAGCAACCATCAGGTGACGTTCTTCTATCGAAAGAGTGGCAAACAACGCGATCGACAGATCACGCTGCCGGTGTTCGAGTTCCTGCGCCGCTTCCTGCAGCACGTGCTGTTCCGGCGTCTGCAGAAGCTCCGGCACTACGCTTTTCTGACCCGCCGTTCGAACATCGACGACGTCCGCGACGCGACTCTCTATTCACTGCGGCACGTTGAACCGGACCGAGAACTGGAAGCCTGAACCATTCCGCCACTGTGTCCGGTCGAAAATAACGGTCTCCGTTGTCCGAGCTGCGGCGGCCGACTCATCTTCCAGCATTCCACCGAATCCGCCCTCCGCCACTGACGCAACGAGCAAGCGTTTTCAACTCACTCACCATTCGCCGTTGACACCGTTCGGCAGCGAACTCACTTCCCCTGCGCACCGACACCCAAACCAACCATCAAAAACACCACTCAGCCAGAAACAACCGCCCACGCAACCCACCGCGCATAAGCCAACTGCCAGACGACGGCCAACCACCTACAGCTCGCGCACAAAAAAAGCCCGAGCACATCACCCGGGCTTGCTGAACAAAAGACTAAAACTCGGCTACGCGCGATTCTAATCCACTGGTGTTATCCGGAATTTTGTTACCACTGGCGATTGCACACACGTCTACAACCCTATTGTAGCCAATTTTTGTAGATTGAAGCTGTAATTCCATTTTCACTGCGATTCAGCCGGACTGTGCAATCCGAATATTGCTGGCCACGAATTTCCCATACGATTGTGATTCGATCTGAATCACCGACATTTCTACCAACTGAATGCATCGCTTCAGCTGGCCCGTAGGATGGAATTGGGCGGATTGGCTCAACGTCAATGTTTCGCAAGGCAGATTCACTAAGCGAGATCGCCAATTCGTTCGTCAGTTCGAGGGCGTGGTCATCCGAGACCAGCACCGTGGCGAACGGGCCATCAAAGTTTCGAATCCCCTGAATGACTAATACGAAGAAAGCGACGATCGTCAGGAGTATCAGAAGTACCAGGAGTGTTCGAATCCGATATTGCATATGCGTGTTCAGTCTGAGCCGGGTCACTTAATTACTTCCCCTTACCAGAGCGTTTGATAAAACGCCAATATGAATCTTATCCGGATTCTGAGGAGCCATTGCCAACCGATTGGGAGCTTCGACCGAATCGTCCAGCTCTTTGATCAGCGTTCGCAATTCGTTCTTCCGATTTTCTCGCATCTCCTTGTGGCCAGGATTGTGGTAGAGCTTGTTCGCCTATCGGGCGGATGCCATTCGGGCTTTGAATTGTGTTCTTGCCCGTTCGAGGATGACCGCGTACTTTGGGGCGGAAACGACGTTAGTGTACTGGTCCGGATCCTTGACCATGTCGTAAAGCTCTTCGCCGTTTTCGCCGTACTTCATGTAGTGCCACTCGGTCGATCGCAGACCGCCGCCGGCTCGGTTGTGAATCGACAGAGCTGTCTCACGGACCTTGAACTTTGGATCTCGCAACACCGGCACAAAACTCTTGCCATGCAAGTCCTTCGGTGTCGGAAGATCCAGCAGTTCGGTGCACGTTGGGTAAAGATCGACAAGCTCAACGAGTGACGAAGTCCGTCCCGGTTTGATTCCCGGTGCGCTGACAATCAGTGGCACGCGGACGACCTCTTCGTGAAGGTTGCCCTTCTGCCAGAAACCATGCTCGCCGAGATGGTAGCCGTGGTCGGTTGTGAACACGATCGCCGTCGAATCTCGCAAGGCGAGTCGATCCAGTTCGTCGAGGACGCGGCCGACCTGCTCGTCCATGAACGACACGGATCCGTAATACGCCTGCCACATGCGGCGGCGGCTTTCCTCCTTCTCGTTCAGTCCTTTGCCATCGGCACCGCGTCCGGCGAGCGGGATATCGTCCAGGTCACCGGGGATCAGCGGCGGGATCTTCATCTTCTCTTGCGGGTACATGTTGAAATACTTCTTTGGCTGCACCATCGGAAAGTGTGGCCTGACGAAGCCGACGCCGAGGAAGAATGGTGCGCCTGCCTCTTGTCGCTCACGAAGCAACTCGATTGCCTTCGTCGCGACCATGTAGTCGGCCTGATCCGAACCGTCTACTTTGTCCGACTCGACGGTTGCCCACATTCGGTTCGGCCCTTTGGCGTCACGCCCTTCGACATCGCGAGTGACAATGTTTGAGTTAAGTAAACGATAAAGCCCAGGCGAAAACGTCTCCGCCGATTTGGTGTTGTGACGCTCGGTCCAGCACTGGGCGACGTCTTTTCCGTGACTCCCGTCAAGCTGCGCGTGAGGCACGGGCATATGAAAGATCTTGCCCACGCGAGCGGTGTGCATCCCGTGCTGCTGCAGGTGTTCCCCGATCGTTGGCGCTGTTTTCTTTGACTTCGGGTAGATACTTCGCATCATTGACGGTCGCGATGGCGAACAGGCAAGGCCCTGACAATAAGCCCGTTCAAAGACAATCCCCGACTTCGCAAGGCTGTCGATGTTGGGAGTCCGGCAGACGGCATCGCCATAAGGCGGCAACACACTGGCCTTCAGATCGTCCGACATGATCAGAAGGATGTTCCTGATCTTCCCGGCCGGTTCATCGGCCGAACTGGTTGTGGCCGTGGCGACCAATGTCAGAGCGCAGATAAGTGCTTTTGTCATCTGGCTTGTGTTCATTGCTTTTTCCGATCCTGAAACGACAACAATTCTTGCCTGAGTCGTTCTGCGATTTCCGGGTGTTTCAAAATAAAGTTCGTCTGCTCGGCCAGATCTGTCCTCAGGTTGTAGAGTTCCGCGACTGCTTCTCCCTTCGATTTCCTTCTCTGCTTCGGAAGGATCAGCTTCCAGTCACCGTCGCGGATGGTCGAGCGGCTATGGATGATGGGGGGACGCTCTCGAGTTGGCTTGCCCGTTTCGAGCAACCAAGGGAGAAAGCTGACGCTGTCTTCGGCCGTTCCTTCAGACTGTTCTTTTGACTGGATCAGTTCTGCGAGCGTTGCGAAGAGATCTGAAAACACGATCGTCTGTTCGCAGACGCCGCCCTGTGCAATGCGGCGAGGCCAGCGAACAAGAAACGGCATGCGGTGTCCGCCTTCCCACGATGCAAACTTCATCCCCCGCAGTCCGCCAACAGCGTCGTGTCCGAACTTTTCGACGTCCTTGTCATACCAGACCGGTCCGTTGTCGCTGGAAAACAGAACGAGGGTATCCTG
Organism: uncultured Planctomyces sp.; assembly: GCA_937904325.1. Classification (GTDB taxonomy): domain Bacteria; phylum Planctomycetota; class Planctomycetia; order Planctomycetales; family Planctomycetaceae; genus JABMPE01. Next base: position 792 of record CALGTK010000155.1, on the reverse strand, counting down.
GTCGATTCCCGCCGCTTTCAATGAGTCCAGCACACGACCAATTCCGGAATCCACTTGAAGAACAAAGTCTCCGTACATGCCGGCACCGCTCTTGCCTCGAAACTTCTCCACCGGAATCCACGGTGTGTGCGGAGACGGCAACGCCAGATAGAGAAACAGCGGCTTGTCTTCGTTGCCGGATTTGTGCTTTTTGATGACCTTGATTGCTTCGTCGAAGAAACGCGGCGTCACCTCATCAAGCTTTAGGCCGGGAGCAATTTTTCCCTCTCGCCAGAACGCTCCCTGAATGTTGTTCCATTCTTCGGGGCCTCCAACGCTCGAACTGGCGGCCACATCATCGGTCGGCGGCGCCACGGGGCGACGATCGCGGATGTAGAAATACGGCGGAAGATCAAGCGACGCGTGCATCCCGAAGAACGCATCGAAGCCGTGGTCGACGGGGCCTCCCCGCAGCAGTTTGGAATAGTCAGCCGGAGCCTTCTTGTTCTGCAGAAAAGGATCGAATCCAAGATGCCACTTCCCAACCATCGCGGTCGCGTAACCATGCTGGCGAAGCAATGAGGCCACGGTCATCCGCTCCTTTTCGATAAGTGGACCGTTTGAAAGAGCCATCGACTGTCGTGCGGCAAACCGACCGGTCATCAATGCGTAGCGTGAAGGAATGCAGGAACTCCCGCCCGAATGAGCATCGGTAAACCGAATCCCTTCATTGGCCAGCCGGTCAATATTGGGCGTTGAGATCTTCGAATCCCGATTGTTCGCCGTGCAGTCTCCGTAGCCCATGTCATCGGC
>CALGTK010000154.1 GCA_937904325.1 uncultured Planctomyces sp. | reverse complement strand
CGTGCGAGTGCAACGACTGTTTCCACCGTTTGGTCGTCGGTCTTTTCGCCGCGGATCACCTCGACAAGTTGCATCCGGTCGACCGGGTAGAAGAAGTGCATGCCGACAAATCGACTGGGGTCAGGCGTTGATTCGGCCATGCGCGTGATCGAGATCGTCGATGTGTTGCTGGCCAAGATCGCGTCGTCTCGTAAAACGGGAGCCAGCTCTTTATACGAAGCAGTTTTCAGTTCTTCGTTTTCGGTAATTGCCTCGACGACTACATCGCAGTCTGAGAATGCCGTCTTCGACGTCGCCGTACTAAGCAGCCCGAGCATGTTCGACATGTCGTCGTGACTGGCTCGACCGATTTTGAGCCGCGATTCGATGACTTTCTTTGCGGCGGCCATGCCCCAACCAAGACGCTCTTCGTTGATATCGACCATCGTGGCCGGCACTCCGCGACGACAATGTGCGGTGGCAATGCCCGCTCCCATCTGGCCGGTGCCGAGCACACCGACTCGGTCGACGTCTTTAGGTTTCGAAGTCGTTCCGCCGAAGCCGGGATCTTTGCCAACGTGGGTGTTCATGAAGAAAACGCCGATCAGGTTGGCGGAGATAGTCGAGCCGACTACGTCCAGCGAAACTTCCTGTTCGACCTTCAGGCCATCTTCCAGCGGCAGATTGATTCCTTCTTTGATTGCCTTCAGAGCGGCGAGCGGAGCCGGATAATGGCCTTTAGTTTTGCCTCGTACGCCACCTTCGGACACCGCAAATGCAAATGCCATCTGATCCTCAGTGAGTCCGAGTGGCTGCGATCGCTTCTTCCGATTTTCTTTCCACAGATCACCATCGCGCAGAATGCCTATCACTCGTCGACCTTCGTCGAGAAGCTGATCGGCGGGGACCGCGTCAAAGGCCAATCCGCAACTCACGCACGTTTTCGGATTCTGCGGAGAGCCGGACGTGATCATTGAAATGGCATGGTGAATTCCCGTCAGGCGAGGCAATCGTTGAGTCCCTCCCCAGCCTGGGATCAGCCCTACGTTGACTTCCGGCAGAGCGATCTTTGTTTTTCCAGCCGAAACGATTCGCTCATCGAACGACAGGATCAATTCCGTGCCACCCCCCATGCACGCTCCGTCGACCAGAGCGACCGTCGGAAACGGCAGTTTGCTGATTCGCAAAAACAGCGTGTGCCCTGCCCCGACTGCCTCAAGCACTTCCTCACGAGTCGCTGTGGCCAGTGCTCCGAGTTCGTTGAGATCCGCTCCAGCGATGAACTGTCCCGACTTGCCACTTTGCAGAAGAAGCCCCTGCAGGTCGTCACGTTTCTCAAGGTCATCGACGATGCCGGACAATTCTTCCATGACAACGCGGCCGAGCGTGTTCACTTTCTTGCCCGGCGCATCGATCGTCAGCAGGCCAATCTGTCCATCCAGCTCTTCGAAACGAAACACGTTACTCATCACGACTCCTTGCTGCAGAAACGGCCGGGCGATACGCCATCACGCGTATGCTTTCCGCAGGCCTTCGAACTGTCAAGAAGCGATTGCGATGGTGAGTCCACAGCATCAAATTATACAGCAAAACCAAGAAAGCCCGTCCAGTTTACGACGGGCTTTCGGTGCTGAATTTCAATACTCGCAGTGGCTAACTCATCAGTTCGGGCACGGGCTCGCCGATGCAGAGGCGGATAGGGCGACCGTCGTGAGCAATGTGGTGCGTGTCGAGCGGGATGCCCAGTTTGCTGTAGACCGTCGCAGCGATGTCTTCCGGGTAGTATTCCTTGCCGACTGGTCGTGCTCCGGTTTCGTCGGTTTTGCCCAGGATCTGTCCGCCGCGAACACCAGCTCCGGCAAAGGTGGCGATGCTGGCGGTTGACCAGTGGTCTCGCCCGGCTGCTGAGTTAATAATCGGCGTTCGTCCGAAGTCGGTCAGCCAGACGACGAACGTGTTTTCCAGCAGGCCGCGATCTTCCAAATCAGTCAGCAAAGCCGGCCATGCCTGGTCGAGTGGCGGCAGAAGCTTTTTAAGACCGTTGAAATTGTCTCGGTGAGTGTCCCAGCCTCCGCTGGTGACGGTTACGAATCGGCAACCAGACTCGATCAGCCTTCTTGCCAGCAGACAGCTTTGCCCGAGGTTGTGTCGGCCGTAGGCGTCGCGAGTATTGTCGTCTTCCTGACCAAGATCGAAGGCCGTCTTTGCCGAGGCCGACGTGATCATGCTGAAAGCGTTTTCGTAGTACGAGTCGATGGCCTGCAACGCTTCGGGGCGAGTTTCGAGGTCTCGTTGCAGCGTGTCGATCTTCAGCAGAGCTTCGCGGCGCCGGCTGATTCGTTCTGGGGTCAGACCGTTTGGCAGTGATACGTCTCGCACGGAGAACTTACTGCTGCTCGGATCGTCGGGAACGACGAACGCGTTGTGCTGAAGGCCCAGGTAGCCGGCCAGTCCGCCGTTGAAGCGTTGGTCGACGTTAGTGCCGAGCTGAATGAACGACGGCAGAGTGTTCTTCGCGCCCAGCTCTTTCGAGACGACTGAGCCGTAACACGGGTACGTGATTGCCGGATTGAATTTTCGTCCCGACATCATGATGGCGTCGGCGGTCGAGTGGCTGCCGTTCTTCGGATTCAGATTCCGCATTAAGGCGTAGCGGTTCAACTCTTTCGCAAAGTGAGGCATCTGATCAGTGAACTGTACTCCGGGCAGAGCCGTGTCGATGACTCCGAAATCTCCGCGCACGTCCGCGCCGGCTGCAGGTTTCGGGTCCAGCGTGTCGTGGTGACTGGTGCCTCCGCGAGTCCAGATCAGGATGCAGTTGGTATCGCCTCGCCTGGAGTTGGCGGCTGATGAACCTGAGGCTTCAGCCTCTGCCTGCAGGAGCTGCGGCAGCGTCAGGCCGAGGGCGCTGAGTGAGCCAACATCGACCATGAATTCCCGGCGGTGCTTACGTTCGCAATCAGAGCGTTGAGTAGAGAATAACTTAAGCATGGCGAGACCTTAGAGACTCGGGTGGGACAGCATTGAGGGAACGGGAAAACACGTTGAGGGGCAAGACGCAAGAGCGTGGCTTTGCTGCGATTGGAAGCATTTGATGCTACCTCGTCATCGACACGCAGCAAAGGCTGTCTTCAAAAACTGCTGAGCAGGGGGCAGAACCGGTCATGCGGTATGGAGAAAGCTGTTTCCTTGTTTCCGACTGACCTGCCGTCGGATATAATAGGCAGCCTTCCCAGACGCCCCCCTCAACAACGAGGTGCATCATGCATCGAACCTCGTCCCTGCCGATTTCGTTTGTGTTCGTGCTGGCCATCGTCGTTTTAGTTGCTGCGAAAACCTTCGCAGCCGACAAACCGGCGGCCGTTGCTTTTAAGATTGAACCTTCAGCGATTGAACTGACCGGCCGGCTCAATCGGTTGCAGCTTCAAGTGACCGATAGCTCTTCGGAGCGGGTCAATGATCTTACGCGACGGGTTAAGTATACAGTCGAGCCAGCATCTGTCCTGGCAATTGATTCTGCAGGGCGGTTGCAACCGCTGACTGATGGCGACGCTACAGTTGTCGTCACGCATGGTGGCGAAACTGTGCGAGTCCCAGCGAAGGTGTCCGGTTTCAAAAAAGCAACCACGAATTTTGCCCGCGATATCATTCCGATTCTCAGCAAGACTGGCTGTAATCAGGGAGCGTGTCACGCTTCGCAGTATGGGAAAGGCGAATTCAAGCTCTCGTTGTTTGGCTACGCTCCCGAACAGGATCATCCGCAGTTCGTGCGGGACTGGCATCAGCGACGGGTTTCGTTTGTCGCTCCAGCAAGTAGTCTGATTCTGAAGAAGGCAACACTTCAGGTATCGCACGGCGGCGGGCAGCGTTTCAAAGTTGGCTCGTTTGAGTATGACCAGATGCTCGACTGGCTGAAGGCCGGCGCACCGGGAACAACAAAATCTGATCCGCATGTTGCTGGGATGTCGATTTCTCCCGAACAGCGTGTCTACGCGGAAGGCGATTCGCAGCAACTTCGAGTCGTCGCGACGTATGACGACGGTTCAACTCGCGACGTCAGCCACCTGGCACTTTACGACAGTATGGGCGAAGGCGTGGCGACGGTTGATCGGCATGGATTGATCACCGCGGTCGGCCCTGGACAGGCAGCAGTCATGGTGCGGTTTCAAGGGCAGGCGAAAGTGTCGATGGCGATGCTTCCTCACCGAACCGATGCCGACCTTTCTGACTTTGTCGTACAGAACTTTATCGACGAGGCCGTGCAGGAGCACTGGCAGAAGCTCGGTGTGATTCCGGCGGACCTTTGCTCGGACGAGGTTTTCATTCGGCGAGCGTTTCTGGATTCGATCGGTACGCTGCCAGATCGAAAGAAAGTTGAAGCGTTCCTTGCATCCGACAAGCCTGACAAACGGGAGCAGCTTGTCGAC
>CALGTK010000153.1 GCA_937904325.1 uncultured Planctomyces sp. | reverse complement strand
ACTGGATATGCCGTAGTCGGGATTGTCGCAACGAGGAAACGACTTCGCTATCGTGACACCCATCTCAAAATGGGCCATAGGATGTCGACGACTGCAGGATTGTCCGAATCAGCATATTCAGCGGTAAAAACGACCGAATTCCGCAGTTCAGAACGAACAAACGCGAGTATTCGCAGGTTTCAACACTATTCAGTCATCGGGTAATGCAAATTCTCATCTGCCGCATCTTCAGGAAACAGCATGCGAATTCTTGCAATCTGGGATAACGAGGCCGAATGCGACCTCGTATCTATGTACCTCGGCATCGACGGCAACGAAGTCACGTCGGTCGCGGGCGCCGAACAGGTGGAACTCCGTCTGGAAGAAGGCGGCGAATTCGACATTATTCTGATGCCGATCGACCTACCCGAACCGGAAGCCGGTTTTGCAGTCTTCAAGAGAATTCTTGAAAAATTCCCGGGGATTCCAATCGTGGGAGCCTGCCAACCAGCTGAAGTCTTCCGCATCGTCCGGTTCATGGCAAACGGCATGAGTGCATACGTCATCCGAGACGCTGGCGGCGACTACATGTTCATGCTCCAGGCGATTCTTGACAGTACAGTTGATGCCGTCCGCGCAGCGCGAGAAGAACAAATCTCAGCCAAACTGCGGGAAGAAGTCGAGTCCGTTCGCAAACTGCAGGAATCAGTGATTCCGCAGCACCTGGAAGCTCCGCACGGCTACAAGATTGTCGGCCGCTACGAACCATCACAGATTCGAGTCCTCGGCGGCAGTCCCGTGACGATGGCAGGCGGAGACTACTACGACGTCTTCACGCTTCCGGATGGTAAGATCGCCCTGATCGTCGGCGACGCGTCCGGACATGGAATGAAGGCCGCAATGTCCATCATGACGATGCACACGCTGATGCGCATGATTCGAACTCAGAAATACAACGACACGTCACACTTCGTGCAGGTCATTAACCAGCAATTGTACGAGCAAGCCATCGTCAACGAAGAAGGTGGCTTTATCACTCTGCTTTACGCAATTCTCGACGTCAAGAAGCAGGAACTGCAGTGGACTTCCGCCGGCCACCCGCCACCAATCCTCCAGAACTATGAAACCGGAGAAGTCGCATTTCTCGGTGATGAAGAAGCTGGCGGATTACCACTGGCAGTCATCGAAGAAGCAGAGTACGAGACGTACCACTCGCACATTCCAAACAACATACGAATGCTGATGTTTACAGACGGTCTGGAAGAGGCGTTCCCTGCAGGATCAACAAGCAAGCACGATCAGTTCGGCAATGACGGCATTATGCAAACGCTTCGGCAATCGAAAGACCTGAATCTTGACGACGCGTTACAGAAACTGTTCGACGATTCAAATGCCTACACCAAGGGCTCCGGTCGACACGACGACACATCAGTCGTCCTGCTTGAACGCTTCGATAACAAATCCTGAGATAATTCTCACCGCGAGCCGATCATGTCTCGAACCATTCTGTCGCGATATCTTGACCCCGCAACGCTCAGCCGAGTAGCAAAACGGCACGTCGAACCTCGCGGTCTGGTGATGGGAAATCTCGCTGGCGCACACAAGTCGCCGCTGGCAGGATTTGCTGTCGAATTCGCTGGTCATCGTGAATACGTCCCGGGCGACGAACCGCGTCACATCGACTGGCGGCTCTATTTCACCCGAGATCGCTACTTCATCAAACAGTACGAGATGGAGACGAACTTCGTCGCCCACCTCATTCTCGACATCAGCGCTTCCATGCGCTACGGCAACGCCGATCAGCAGAAGCTGAACTATGCCGCCAGTATGGCCGCGACGCTCGCGTTTTCGATCGCGCAACAAAACGACAAAGTTTCTCTAGCGACATTCGACGATCAAGTGCGAGGGTTCATCCCACCAAGTAACTCGATGGCCCAGATGATCCGCATGTCGAGTCTTCTGGACGAAGCCGAGCCGGTCGACAAAACCAACATGGCGGTCTGCCTGAACGAACTCGCCGGTCGCATGCAACGTCGAGAGATCGTCATGATCTTCAGCGACTTCTTCACCGACCTCGAAGAGCTGGAACCAGCCCTCCAACTGCTGCGGTTCAATCAGCACGAAGTCGTCCTGTTTCAAGTCATGCACCACGACGAGGTCGCTTTCGAATTCGACGGGATGGTCCGTTTCGACGGATTGGAAGACCCCGACCAATACCTGACACAAACAGACGACATTCGCCAGGGATACCTCGACGCCGTTGCAGAATTCCGCTCAAAACTTGGCGACATCTGCCAGCGAAACCGCACCGAACACGTCGAAGTCGATACCAGCCGCGACATCGCCGAAGTCCTGATCGACTACCTGAATCACCGCAGCCTGCTGAACCGTGGTCGATAGCCGCCGAGACGGCAACTTTCCCTCCGTCACGCGGAGACGTATTTACCTTCGGCACTTCCCCAGGCGGAGCCGAGGATGGTCAGAAACTGGAAAGTTCTTCCATACGATGGACTTTCTTCTTTGTCGTCGACGCTTGGTGCCGCACTCATGCGATGAAACAATACAATCAATTGGGCAGCGCCAGAATGTCTGGAAATCAAACCAGCAAGCCAGTCTATCAGATTGCGGACTTCAGCTTCGTCCAACGTTGCGCCGTTGATCCGGAGAACACCGGTCCAGACCAATGTGTTGGAACCCCGGAAACGTTGGGGACACACACAGACAGGAACTCTGCACCCGAAATATCTGATGCATCAGGTTGTGAACAGTTAATAGAAGGTCGAGGAGACACCTCGCCCGGCGGTTCAGGGGTCGAATCCCAGGGGCAAAATATCTTTTCCGATCAAGCATGAACAATATTTCTTACACGTTGATGCTTAATTGCTGAGGAAATCTGAAACAGCCAGGTCGTGCTGTCGAGATTCTGGAATGTGACCTCGCATCTGAAGCCTTAAGGGTTTCTGAGAACGTCCAGCTTCGATGATTCAGGATGCAGAACTCCCAGCAGATCACAAAGGTTGTGAGCAAACGAAGGAAAGTTCGCCCGCGCCCCCAGACTCCGCCCAGTGCTTGATGGACTGTGCGACATGTTCTAGTTCCAGCCCAAAACTGCGAGAACGCAAGGAATCCTCAGTTTCAATGTCGTCTGTCACGACAGCCTGCTTTTCTGAAGCTGCCAGTGAATCTTGAGCGATGCGTGCTCCGACTCAGCAGAACAGCACCGAACGACACCGGCAGTAATCCTGCTGCAGAAAAATGGTACCTTTTTTGTCCACACCCAGAAAACACAAAGAAGTCAATCTCTACTGGAGCTGAAACGGTTGCCTGGTAAGGGATCTGCCTCCGATTCTGCCGTTAAAATTGGCGACAGGGAGGAATCTCCTCCTGCGTCGTGCGGGAAGACTCGCAGAATAATCTACTGAATCGTCGTAACCCGAACAGGTAATGCAGGCTGGAGTGAGGCTCAGGGCACTGCGCGTTCGATACCAATGTTAATTGGAACGGGCGTAAGCACGCTGGCCGATAGAGAGGAGGCGGAAGTGGTTCGAAGATTGATAACGGCAACGGTTGCCGTCATGGCTCTTGCAACCTCTGGGTGCGTACTGCCGGAGTACTACACGCCTGGCGGTTACAGCAGCACTTGCCGACAGAGACTCCAGGAGTCGACGATCGACTGGTCGCAAACGTCGGAAGGGCCGACGCGTCAGTCGTTCAGCTTAGAAGCTCATTGACCACGCGGCCGTGGACGTCGGTCAGTCGGAAGTGACGTCCCTGGTATCGGTAAGTCAGCCGTTCGTGGTCGATGCCCAGCAAATGCAGAATCGTCGCCTGGAGATCGTGAACGTGGACCCCGTCTTGGGCAACGTTGACGCTGTAGTCGTCCGTCTGCCCCCACGTTAATCCTCCTCGAACACCAGCACCGGCCATCCACATCGAGAAGCAGCTCGGGTGATGATCGCGGCCGTAATTTGATTTCGTCAGGCCACCCTGTGAGTACACCGTTCGGCCGAACTCACCGCCCCAGATGATCAGCGTGTCATCGAGCATGCCTCGTTGCTTCAGGTCACGGATCAATCCGGCTGTCGGCTGATCAGTGTCCCGGCATTGCGACGCGATCTGTTTCGGAAGGTTGCCGTGCTGATCCCAGCCTCGATGAAAGAGCTGGATGAAGCGGACTCCGCGTTCGGCCAGTCGACGAGCAAGCAGGCAGTTGTATCCGTAGCTGCCCGGCCTCTTCGCAGCGGGGCCGTACAGGTCGAATGTTGACTTCGATTCGGAACTCAAATCCGCCAGTTCCGGGACCGACGTCTGCATACGGTAAGCGAGCTCGTACTGGGCGATGCGGGCTTCAACTTCCGGGTCGCCGGTTTCTTCCAGTTTCTGCCGGTTCAACTGACCAAGCGTCCGCAACATCTGCAAGCGGATTTCGGGACTGACTCCAGCCGGATTGTTAAGGTCGAGAACCGGATCACCCTTCCCTCGAAGTTTCACTCCCTGAAACTTTGCCGGTAGAAAACCCGATCCCCAAAGCCGATCGTAAAGTGGCTGCCCGGCTTTAGCTGTTCCACTGGACGTCATCGCGACAAAAGCAGGCAGGTCTGAATTTGCACTGCCCAGTCCATAGCTCATCCAGGAGCCCATGCTCGGCCGACCTGGCAATGGCGAACCGGTCAATTGGAACGTGATCGACGGATCGTGGTTAATCGTTTCGGTATACATGGACCGAATGACGCACATCTCGTCGGCGACCGAACCTAGATGCGGGAGCAATTCGGTTAATCGAAGACCCGACTCGCCGTGTGATCGATATCCGAATCGGCTGGGCGCTGTCACAAACTGTTTCTGCCCGAGCGTCATCGTGGTTTTACGATCATCCGGGTAAACCGACTTCGGAACTTCCTCGCCAAATCGTTTAATCAGCTCAGCCTTTTCATCGTAGAGATCAAGCTGAGACGGACCGCCGGATTGAAACAGGTAGATAACGCGTTTTGCCTTCGGTCGGAAATGTGGAAGATCAGTTAATCCGCCCATCGCATTTCGACCTGGATGCTCGTCTGCGAAAAGCTGCGGATTCAGCAGCGACGCCAGGCCAAGCATACCCAGACCAGTGCTTGCCCGACCGAAAAAGTGACGGCGGTTTATTTGAAGTCGGTGTTCGGTAATCGCGTTCATGGCAGAATCAGTTTTGTTACGAATCATAAAATCGCTGAGCCACTTTGAGCCGGCTATTCGAGAGTAATCGCCTCGTCGAGATTCAGCAGGATGTTGGCCAGCATGGTCAGTGCTGCGTGCCGTTCGACCGGTAACTTTTTGTCCCGAGGTGCCTCGCCAATTGTCAGCAGCTTTGAGGCTTCCATCGGGTTCTTTGCGAAGTAGTCGAGAAACTGGTCGTTCGCCTGCGTCAGGAGTTCGGTTTCGGATGCTCGCGGCAGCCTTCCCGTAACAATTCGGAATCCGTGTCGAATTTGCGAAGCCGAATCCGAGTCAGCTTCCCGCATGATTCGCTCCGCAAGAAACCTCGCCGCTTCGACAAAAGCAACGTTATTCATCAACGTCAGTGCCTGCAGCGGAGTATTCGTCCGGCCTTTTCGGACAAGACAAACTTCACGTTCGGCCGCATTGAACGTCGCCATCGTCGGCGGCGGCACCGTGCGGCGCCAGTAGGTATAAAGGCTGCGACGGTAGAGACTCGGCCCGTGATCCTGCACGTATTTATTGTTTGAAATCGACTTCCAAATACCTGCCGGGGCGTAGGGTTTGACCGATGGACCGCCGATCTTTTCCTGCAGCAGGCCGCTGACTGCCAATGCCTGGTCCCTGATCATGTGCGCTGAAAATCGAAAGCGAGGTCCGCGGGCCAGTAAACGATTCTCGGGATCGCGTTCGGTCTGCTCGCGCGTAACGGCCGACGCCAGGCGATAAGTCGCAGTGGTGACGATCATTCGGTGAAGCTGCTTAACATCCCAGCCAGAACGGACGAATTCCACAGCAAGCCAGTCGAGTAATTCCGGGTGACTGGGCGGCTCCCCCTGCACACCGAAGTTTTCTGACGTCTTAACGAGGCCCGTGCCAAAAAAATGCTGCCAGTGTCGATTCACAATGACGCGTGCGGTGAGAGGATTCTCAGGACTGATCAACCACTCGGCGAGTTCTTTGCGATTCGTTGGTGCCGCTTTCGACACATTCAGACTGTCCGGCAATCCCGGAGTCAGCGTTTCGGATTTATCCGGCAGATTGTACTGACCTCTCCGCAGCAGGTACGTCGGTCGAGGTTCAGGCAGCTCGGCCATGACCATGACGGTTTCCTTCCCACCGGGTTTCGGACGCACGACCGAAACCTGCGACGTCACCAGCTCGTAGGGGGCGGGTTCGATTTTCACATCCTTCGTCTTAGTCAGCAGCGGCCAATCGTCCGGTACCTTGATGAGCGGCGGACTGTTTCCATTATTCGGCCCGAGGCCCCATTCAGCAACATTGTTGAAATACGCAAACAGCTTGTAGTAACCACGTTGCGAAACCGGATCGTATTTGTGATCGTGACACCGAGCACAACCCAGCGTCAGGCCCATCCAAACTGTGCCCAGCGTATCGACGCGATCAACGACGTATTCGACAATCCACTCGTCGGGAATTGACCCGCCTTCCGAGTTGATCCGGTGGTTGCGGCAGAATCCTGTCGCGATCTGCTGCCGGAGTGTCGCGTTGGGCAGCATGTCGCCGGCAAGCTGGTCGATTGTAAAATTGTCGAACGGCTGACCATCGTTTAATGCGTGAATCAACCAGTCACGCCACGCCCACATGTAGCGAATACGGTCGTTCTGATAACCATCCGTGTCGGCATAGCGAGCCGCGTCCAACCAGGGCATCGCCATGTGCTCGCCGTAGCGATGCGACGCCAGCAGCCGTTCTACCAGTTTCTCGTAAGAGTCCGGCGACTGATCATCCAGAAATCGATCGATCTCTTCCAGCGCTGGCGGTAAGCCTGTCAGAGCTAAAGTGACTCGCCGAATTATTGTTTCACGATTCGCTTCGCTTGACGGCTGCAGTGATTCGCGGTCGAGTTTCGCCAGCACAAAGTGGTCGATGGAGTTCCTCGGCCAGTCAACATCCAAAACTTGCGGGATTGATGGCCGAACGGGACGAATGAATGCCCAATGCTCCTGCCAGTCGGCTCCCTGATCAATCCACCTGCGAATCAGGTTGATCTCTTCCCGTTTGAGCTGACGCGTCGCACTGGATGGAGGCATTTTCAGATCCGGATCGTGTGACGAAATCCTTTCAAACAGTGGACTCTTTCGTGAATTTCCAGGCACAATCAGCGGCGACTCGGAATCCCGGTCAAACACTGAAGCACGCAGATCCAGCCGAAAATCCGCCTCACGAGTATCTTCGTCCGGCCCGTGGCAGGCAAAGCACCGGTCGGCGAACAACGGCAGAACCTGACGGCTGAAATCAACGCGCTCGGGCTCTGCAGCCGACGTCGGGGCAGCAAGCCTGCCGGCAACGGAAAGAGTGAACACCGCCAGACGAAACATTAAAATATCCAAAGAAAATCAGTCACGTGCCAAAATTTGCGAGCCCAGGTAAAGATACCGGCCATCCAGCGTAACTGCGTTCGAAGTGCGATTCCAGGCTCGCCATCTGCCGAATATCCTGTGAAACCGTTCCACCGAACGATTTCAGGCAGACTCCCGAATGTCTGCAGAAAACCGGATATCTGCCCGTGAATGTGTACGTTCGGTTGGACAGTCTTTATCATCCCTCGCCGTCGCACGGTGGATTTCCTCCAAATCTGGAGTGGGAAATCCGTTCGTCTAACGACGCCCAACTTCATCGCTTCCCGACCAGGAGAGTTCTGTGCTGCACAGTACACCGACCCCGGCTGCCACAACACTGGTGGAAATCGACGATCTTCGCGATATGTTGAGTAATGAATCGGACTTCGGGCCGGCTCACTTTGCCGTGCTTCAGAAGGCGACAAACAAGCAACAGGCAACCGCGTTTCGCGAGCAAGTGGACGAACTTCGCCGTAAGGTGGATGGAAGCAGTCAAACATCCGACACCACCTACGCAAAGTTGGGAGCATCGCTGTACCTGCTCGGCCAGCATCAGGCAGCACACAACTACCTGGACCGAACATCAACGAACGCAGTAGCAGCTTACGTTCTTGGATTAGTCTGTTTGTCACTCGACCGTTTTGAAGAAGCCGCCGATCGTTTCTCGACAGCGGCAAGCCTTGGGCACGACCCGGTCGAGAGTGAGCTTCAACGAGTCGGCGCGATCCGCCTGAATGGCCAGGTCGATGAAGCCGAAGCAGCTCTCAAGAAAATTGCCGCAAAGGCCGTTTCTCGAGCTGACTATTCTTTCCAGATGGGCTGCATCCTGGCCGACAACGGCGACACGCTCGGCGGCATCGAATACTTCGAACGTGCCGTCGATATGGATCCTCACCACACACGGGCGTTGTTCTGGCTGGCTGGAGAAAACTCACGACACGGCAATGACGAAGAAGCCGTCCGACTTTACGAACAGGCTCTATCGTCACCCCCACTGCACATCGGAGCGTTACTGAATCTCGGTCTGCTTTACGAAGACGCCGATTCACTGGATCAGGCAGCGTTCTGCTTCCGACGCGTCCTTGAAGCAGACCCAATGAACGAGCGAGCACGGCTCTACCTGAAAGACATCGACGCCTCGGAAGGGATGTACTACGACGAAGATTCGGTCAAAGCCGAGCAGAAGCGGATGCAGACGCTCACTCGACCAATTACCGATTTCGAACTCTCGGTACGAAGTCGCAATTGCCTCGATCGCCTGGGCATGCGAACACTTGGCGACCTAACGGAAGTTTCTGAACAGGAATTGATGGGCAGCCGAAACTTCGGCGACACCTCACTGAAGGAAATTCAGGAACTGCTTGTCGAGAACGCCCTTTCTATCGGATGCAACGTCGCCAGCAAAAAAAACGAAATGGTGGAGCCACCAAAAGATCTCTCGCCCGAACAACGATCTGCGATGGAGCAGCCGATCTCGGATCTCAATCTGTCGGTACGTGCTCGAAAGTGCATGTCGCGGCTTAACATCTCAGCAATCGGCGAATTGCTGTCAAAGTCTCCGGACGACTTGCTGTCATCAAAAAATTTCGGCGTGACTTCCTTGAACGAAATCCGTGCAAAACTGGCCGATGTTGGCTTGAGTCTGCGAAACGACTGACCGCTCAATACTTCCTGCCAGGCGGAGCGTAGGTATGGATGTCGAACCGGCAACTGGCCAGAATCGTGTTTCACGGCGGAAAATGATCGCAGCCGCGGCGGCGTCTGCGATTCCGTTGAGCGCGGGTGCCTGGCATCTACTGTCCAAAAACTCGAGCGGCCAGTCTTCGTCGAACGCCGTATCCTCACAGCAATCGACAGCGTCCATCGACACATGGAATCCACCCATTCGGGTGAACCTCACGCCGTCGCCACTCACGGACCTGACGATCTCGATCGACGGCCCATCCCGAATTCTCGCACCCGGCAGCGCGAAAATTCTGGCTCAGTCGGTGTCGATCAAAGACAAAGTGGTTTCAGCTGAAGGAAATGGTATTCGTGTCGGCGACGAAGTCTTTCCGATCAGCCAAATCGAAATCGTGACGGCCAAGTCGCCTTCAATCTGGATCGGCAGAAATCAGTATCGCGGCTATGTTCGAATCTTCCGTCGCCCCGGTGGTCGGCTGATTGCGGTGAATATTCTCCCGCTGGAAGAATACCTCGCCAGCGTCTTGAACAGCGAGATGCCAGCGTCATTTCCAGACGAAGCACGTGAAGCACAAACAATCGCCGCACGAACCTACGTGCTGTCTCAAATGAAGGGGCATCCGCAGTTCGACGTGTACGCGACTTCGCGCAGTCAAAGATACCTCGGCTATCAATACCTGAATGACGAAGGCCGGCGACTGGCGGGTGAAACCCAGGGCAGCCGTGAAATCACAGAGCGCACGGCCGGTATCGTATGCACCTGGCAAGGGAAGGTTTTCACCACCTTTTACACGGCAGTTTGCGGCGGACGAACGACGCTGGGTCGCTCTGTCTTTAAGGATGCCGTTCCGGCAATCGCCAGCGTCGAATGTGACTGGTGTCGTGAGGCTGATCGTTATCGCTGGACCAGTTCGATTGCGGTCGAACGCATGTCACGGTCTCTGCAGGAACACTTCGCCATCGAGAATCAGGAATTCGGTCAACTAACGTCCCTGCAATCAGCGTTCGGAGATGCAGGCAGTCTTCCGTTCTACATGGTCAGCGACGGAGTCCGAACTGAAAAGATCGCCGGCACGGAACTCCGGCATTCACTGCCAATCGGCACGCTGAACAGCCCGCGATTTACGGCAGAGATTGACGCTGCAGAAGTCCGCTTCTCCGGCGCTGGCCACGGTCACGGAGTCGGTTTCTGCCAATGGGGCTCCCGAGGTCTCGCCCTCGCAGGGCGCTCAGCGTTGCAGATCCTGCAATATTACTACCCTGGTTCGGCAACGGTCCGTCTGCGAGGCTGACTTCTGTCCGTTGCGGTCGCCGCTTCGTAATCAGGCTCGGAAAAACGGTCCGAACTGTGCCGCCGCAAACTGCTGAATGCCAGTTTGTACGCATTCGGCAATGGTATCCGCCGCTCGGACGACACCAGCCGCATCGACATCAAGATGAGTGCAGGCTCGCAGTGTTTGAGGCCCCATTGCACCGATTCGAACTCCTCGTTCACGCAGGGCTGATGAAAGCTGGCTGGCGTCGCCAACATCGGCAGCCACGTCAAAGAACACCAGATTCGACTCGACGCCATCCAGATCGACGCTGATACCGTCAATTCTGGAAATCGCCTCGGCAAATGTTCGAGCGTTCGCGTGATCATCAGCCAAACGTTCGACGTGGTTTTCCAAAGCGTAAATAGCGCCCCCAGCGATGACTCCGACCTGTCGCAACGCTCCACCCATCATTTTCCGAACTCGCCGTGCGCGAAGAATCTGCTTGCCAGACCCAACAAGTATCGAGCCCATCGGGCATCCAAGCCCTTTCGAAAAGCAGATGGAAATCGTGTCGAAACCGTCGCAGATTTCACGGACGTGAACATTGGATGTCGTAACCGCGTTGAACAGCCTTGCTCCGTCCAAATGTGTCTTTAAACCTACGTCGTGAGCCCACTCACAAACTTGTTGGAGTTGTTCGACGGGCCATGCACGTCCGCCACCGCCGTTCGTCGTGTTTTCGCAGCAGAGCAGTTTTGTGTTGGCCAGATGCTGATTGTCGACGTAGACCTTGCCTTCCAAATCCGCCAGATCGAGCATCCCATATTGTCCGCGGATCGTGCGGGTCGTGATTCCGCTGATGGCTGCCGGGGCTCCGCCTTCAAATCTGGCGATGTGGCCCTGCTCTTCGATCAACAACTCATCACCCGGAAAACAATGCGACCGGATCCCCATCTGGTTGGACTGCGTCCCGGAACAGGCAAAAACGGCCGCCTCTTTATTGAGCAATTCAGCGACCATCTTTTCCAGACGATTGACGGTTGGATCTTCGCCACCCATATCATCGCCGACTTCGGCCGTCATCATCGCCTGAAGCATCCCCTGAGTCGGCTTCGTGACCGTGTCGCTGAACATATTGACGAAAGAATCGCTCATCGTTTCCCTGCCTTTGCTACTCGTTCAAACGTGATCTATCGAAAATCTGGACTCACGAACAAGCTCGATCACCAAGAATCGCCGTGGACTGTCTGGAAATCCCAAGTCGTATACCCGAACATGCTACCGACGTGGGCTGAATCTTCCATGCTCGACCCACGCTTTTGCGGCCCCATCCCCAGAACTCACCAAACTGACAATTGAAAGTCGAATGGCAGCCACCAGAAAGGATACCAGCGATCTTCCGGCAGTCCCCGTCCGCGTACTGATTGTGGACGACGACGAGCCGCACGCGCAGGCTGTAGCCGAGAGTCTCGAACGAGTCGGATATGACTGCGTGATCGCCAATTCCGGCGAACGCGGCGTACAACTGATCGAGAGCCAGGAGTTCGATGTCGTCATCACCGATCTCAAGATGGACGATGTCGATGGGCTGGGGATACTGCAGAAGACAAAAGAAGAGCTTCCCGATGCCGAAGTAATTCTGCTGACCGGCCACTTTTCCTACCAGTCAGCGTTGGCTGCGGGCCAGGCTGGCGCATCGATGTACCTGACGAAACCCGTCGACATCAGTGAGCTGCGTCAGGCAGTCGAGCGGGCGTCAACACGCATTCGTTTGTTGCGAAAAAATGCGGAACTGTCCCGACGACTCGACGAACGGTTCGGATTCGAAGGCGTCATCGGCAATAGCCCCGCGATGAAACGCGTCATCGATCGACTGCGACAGGTCGCTCCGACGGGCGCATCTGTACTGATTCTTGGAGAAAGTGGCACGGGCAAAGAACTCGTTGCCCGCGCCCTTCATCAAAACAGCGACCGTAAGAACAAACCGTTTGTCCCTCTGAATATCTCTGCACTGCCAGAGAGTATTCTCGAAAGCGAACTATTCGGGCACGAACCTGGCTCTTTCACCGGTGCCGTCGATCGCCGAATCGGCAAGTTCGAATACGCCAACGGAGGAACTTTGTTTCTGGACGAAGTCGGCGAAATGCCGGTCGACACTCAAATCAAGCTGTTGCGAGTTCTGGAAAGCCGCAAGATTTCCCGCGTTGGCTCAAACGAGGAGCTGGAAATCAATGTCCGCCTGGTAGCCGCCACAAACGCCGACCTCGAAGAATCGATTAAGGACGGCAAGTTTCGTGAAGACCTTTATTACCGACTCAAAGTAACGTCGATCATGTTGCCGCCGATGCGCGAACGGCGCATGGACATCCCGCTGCTGATCGATCGCTTCCTCGACGACCTTTCCGAAAGTTACGGCCGGGACAAACCGACGGTAACCCGAGCCGCCCGGCAGTCTCTGACTGCCTGCGAATGGCCTGGGAATATTCGTCAGCTTCGGAACGTGATGGAGAGTATGTTTGTCCAGGATACCGATGGCGCTCTGGATATCGACGATCTTCCGGACGACATCCCCGCCATCGGCGGCGACTCTGACGACAGCGAAATCGGCACCGGCGGAATGGGAATTTCGTCAGACGGTGGAGCTGATTCTTTGATCGGACGACCAATGGCCGACATTGAGCGACACTACATTGTAAAGACGCTCGAACTGACCAACGGCAATCGCCACGAAGCCGCCCGCCTGCTCGCGATCGGCGAACGCACGCTGTATCGCAAGATCAAAGAGTACGGCCTGTAGCCAACTGACAACGGGCTCTGCCTGTTGAATCAGACGGTCAAAGAAAGCGCATGCGACCTCATACGTTCAGTTTGCGCCAGATAACTCGCGTCTTCGAGATCTTGTCGTGAATCGTCTGCTTTTCCGGATCCTTTGACATCGTAAAGGCTCCCACGAACAACGTCAGTCGGCCGAACAATCTGGTCACCGCAGCGCCTTTTTGAATGGGGCTGTTTCCTTCCATATCGGTGATCATCAACCCCAGAGAATTCATTCCGAGCGTTCCTCGTCCTGGACTACTTTCAGTAAATGTAAAGTAGACGACTGGAATCAAACCAGTAAGCGCTAGCCCAACCTGGTTGAACGTACTAATCATGCCTTCCATTTCCAGGTAAATGGCTGCTTCGTGCATTCCCAAAATGACAGTCCACACGATTCCAATAAAAATCGAGACCAGCAGGATATCGAACATCAGGGCAAGATAGCGGACCCAGAATCCGGCCGGGACGTTCTCCTCGCGACGATCTCCGAGGCCGATGTCTCTTTGAAAGTAGTAGGAAAACAAACCGGTCGCTCGCATTACAAAGACTGCCGAGAATGCAAGCAACACTGCAACAATCGCAATGCTGACAATCAGCAGAACAAAGCCAATCCCTGCAGCGGCCATCGAGAACATGAATCCACGCGAGTCGATCTCGGTTGAGACCCCGCATAGTGCAACCAGCTTCAACAGTGCATTTCCAAATTCTGCATAGACCCGCTTATGGAAAATCCCCAAAGGTACAATGACCGCAATGCCTGGCAACATCGCAACGAAGGTCGCCAGCCACCAGTGACACACTCCTTTCATCGAGGCGAAGCCAAATCGGAATACGTCATACGGGATATAAGCTCGATACGTATACTTGGCAGACATGTGACTCATCGCGACGGGAAACGTCCAAACTGGGATCACGTAGATCACGCCCCCCACGATCGCCAGCATTTGAAGTTCGCGGTTTCCGAGAGTAAGGCTGCCCGTTGCAACCATCAGCCCAACAATGGCGGCAATCGGAATCCAGACAAACCCCATCACGGCCAGCGGCCATAGCAGAACTTTGTATCCAAGCGCAACCCCGACAAAGAAATCGAAGTTGAATCGGTCAAGAGAATCTTTCTGGTCCATAGTGGCTTGAACGACAAGCGTGGTCAGGTGCCAGAAGCATCCCATAGAGGCACCACCGCTGAGTGCGGTCAAGAATCCCCAGAACAGGATGACTGGAATTTTCACCCAGGGGCGGTCTTTGCCGCATTTGGCGTTGGAGCACATGAACTTTGCCAAAATCGGCGGATTCGTGGCGACATTCTCGAATTTATCA
The DNA here is from genome assembly GCA_937904325.1 of uncultured Planctomyces sp. Lineage (GTDB taxonomy): Bacteria > Planctomycetota > Planctomycetia > Planctomycetales > Planctomycetaceae > JABMPE01. The sequence goes on along the minus strand of CALGTK010000153.1, from coordinate 473 downwards.
CCACACTCAATACATTTGGGGACATCCGGAATGCAGTAATCCGCAGCCATAAACAGTGACACACAGAAGATGGTCGCAAAGAAGCTGAAGGCCCCGATCAAACGAAATGCGAGTGTTTTATTCTTTATCAGAAACTCTTTCGGACCCGACCAGACAACTTTCGGAAACAGATCGATGTCCGGACCTTTGCGCTTGCGTTTTTTCTTCTGCTTCTGACTTAGAACTCCGGTTTCGATATCCACGCCACAATTCGGGCACTCGATGTCTTCCTCGTCGACTACCGCTGCACACTTCAGGCAAATGCGAACGTCGTCATCTTCTCCGCCCTCAAGGTCAATTGCCGAAAAGAAATCATCGTCGTGAGCAGTTGGTCGCGGGCGGGCCGCTTTCTTACGCCGCTTCTTCTGACCGTCGCCCCCCCCTTTGCCTTTGGGAACTCGGACAGGCTCACCACATTTCCGGCACTTGATGAC
>CALGTK010000152.1 GCA_937904325.1 uncultured Planctomyces sp. | reverse complement strand
GTTCCGCCATTCTTCAAGCGACTCTGCCGTCGCATTCGTCGAGAGATTTGACATAAGAAAGCCCCGTCTTCTCCGGAAGTCGCGGCTTTCTTTTTTGTATCAATAGGCTTCGATACAGCCGCATCCAGGTGAACGTTGAGGACATTCCGATGTCCGAGGTTCCGACCGAAGCACGACTGCCCACGTTGTGCGGCGTTTCCAGTCCAACTTTAGCCAAAAACCACGAGAATCCTGGACCAGCACAATCGTAGCTGCCGATCATTTCTGAAATGAACTCCCTGGTCGATTGATTGCGTTAGGAATCCTCTATCGCAAACTGACTCTCGTCTTAACTTAATTCCACAAGGTCCAATGGAATGGTCACGAACGTAGCGATTCCCGACGCGGTCGACAAAGAACTAACAACGACAGTCCAACCACACCTCAGCGGCTGGTACAGCTACCGTCTGGTCAAACGTTGTCAGACTCTGGAAGCGGCCCAGGCCGTCATGAAACAGTTGAAAGATCGCGGCCAGGCATCGCAGCTCGTCATGCACGATGGCCTTTCCGTCGTGACTCAGCGAAACTGACCGCGCGTCAGCAATTGTGAATTCAGATAAGTGATGTCGCAGATCGACGGTGCGGCGCAGCAGTCGGCCTGCAACGATTTTCAGTGGAGCAAAGGGCGTGGGAGAAATCGAAGAGTCGCGGTACGACCTCGTAGTCATTGGAACAGGCCCGGGCGGCGAAGGTGCCGCCATGGAAGCCACCAAGCAGGGCCAGCATGTAGCCGTCGTCGAGAAGCAGTCGCTGATCGGTGGTAACTGCACACACGTTGGAACAATACCAAGCAAGTCGCTCCGCTCAGCGATTTCGCGACTGACAGAAGTAAACGCCAACCGTTATTTCCGCGAAGCGGGAATCTCCATCCAACTCGGATTCAAAGATCTGCGACGCGGAGCAGCTTCGGTAATCGAAAAGCAAGTCGGCATGCGACGAAGCTTTTACGACCGCAACGACGTCCATGTCTTCCACGGAAATGCGACATTCCGAGACACTAATTCTGTCATTGTTGAGCTTTCGGGAGGCCGCCAACACATTCTCTCGGCAAAAGCTTTCGTCATCGCAACGGGTTCGAGGCCTTACCGGCCAGCCAGTATCGACTTCACTCATCCACGAATTTTCGACAGTGATACGATTCTCAATCTTGACGAAACTCCAAGATCAATGACGATCTATGGTGCCGGAGTCATTGGGTGTGAATATGCAACAATGTTCCGAAACCTCGATGTGAAACTGAACCTCGTCAATACGCGAGACAAACTTCTTGAGTTCCTCGATGACGAAATTATCGACGCGCTGAGCTATCGAATGCGTGACACAGGAATTCGGCTCCGCCATAGCGAGTCTTTCGTTAAAGTTGAACCGCGAGAAGACTGCGTGGTCGTCTGCCTGAAATCTGGCAAACAACTGAAGTCCGACGCTTTACTCTGGGCAAACGGACGCTCGGGCAACACAGAAACGCTGGGGCTGGAAAACGTCGGTCTGGAAGCTGATCATCGCGGCCAGATTCCTGTCAATCCGAATTTCCAGACAGCCACTCCAGGCATCTACGCTGTCGGAGACGTCATTGGTCCGCCAGCACTCGCCAGCGCTGCCTATATCCAGGGAAGGTTTGCGGCACGGCATCTGGGTGACAGTGACTGCGAAGATTTCTGCATGGCGGACATTCCGACCGGCATCTACACGACACCGGAAATCAGCTCGCTGGGCAAGACTGAGAAG
>CALGTK010000151.1 GCA_937904325.1 uncultured Planctomyces sp. | reverse complement strand
GGTCCCGTGGCTCAGCATGATTCTAGTGCTGCGTCAGGTCGACCTTGACGCACCAGTCGACCTTCGCGCAGCAATAGTGACGTATATATATTCGATCCATCCATTTATCGGTGAACGACGGCGTTGTGCCGCTGAAGTTCATGTTGACTGCATGAATGAAAGCAGAAGTAGTGGTACGTTGGGGGAGTAGCGGCGGATGTTTGCTCGTGACGCTATTCTGCGCCTACGGCTTTGTCGCGAGTGGCGAACTCCAGGGCAACAGAGAACTGCTCTGGAAGACGGGTTATGCTGTCGCTGGCGCAGTTAGTTTTTTTGCGCTCTGTGGCAAGGGAAAGTGACTATCGGTGTGATCAGCCCTTCCGTACATGCCTCGCCGTTTTCGATAGCGACCATGACGCAGGAACGATCGGAAATGGCTACGGTATTTGCAGGTCTCCCTCCAGCGGTAGATCGTCTGATACGAAACACGTCGACATCGTGTCCTGCGGCAGGTGCTGGCACGGCCACGGTTGCTGTCGCAGACACGGTTGCTGATGAAAAATAAAAAAAGTGACCCAGGTCAAGTGTGTTGTCGCTGGTAAGGAAATCGATCTTGCCAAAGCTGTTGCAGTGAAATACCGCGGAGCGAGTGCTTACGTCTGCTGTAATAACTGCAAAGGAAAATTTGAGAAAGATTCCACACCATTTGCCACTAAAGCCAATCACCAGCTGTTCCAGACGGCGCAGGCAAAACAGGTCAAGTGTCCGATTGCCGGTCGTAAGGCAGATCCGTCGAAGTCCGTCAGGATCGGCGGTGTCTCCGTCGCTTTCTGCTGTGATAACTGCAAGGGCAAAGCGTCCAGGTTAAAAGGGGATGCCCAGCTCGCTGTAGCATTTGCAGACAAAGCTTTCGATAAAGGTTTCGAGGTTAAAAAGAAGAGCAGGAAATAGTCCATTCTGCGGAACGTATTTCCTGCGCCATGCGAACGGGCGTCCGATTGATGCGGACGCCCGTTTTGCGTTGAGGCGACCTGCCTGCGACACCCTGTACGGGATGCAGAACCGTATGTTACTGAGTCCGGAACGCGGAATCTTTGACGGAATTTGGAAGTAACGATTTTACGTGTTTTGATGGATGGTGTGCCGCGATTTCGAATGTTCAGGGTGCAGTTTAACAGGAAAAACTTCGCCGCCAGGCTCCTCGTACTAGCTTCAGGAGGGCGACAATTCAGGACGACATGTGACGGAGTGCATATCGAGACCGGACAGGCAGGATTGCCGACGGAGAGGCAACGAGTCCCTGACGCTCCGACAATTGCCACGACGGGCTGGAAGTATTAATGGCTGTTTTCAGAAATGCATTCAGAAACTGGTCTGCGATCCACGTCCGTTGGACGAGCCTGATTTGTCTGACGCTGTGCGGCGTACTGGTCTATGGCGGATTTGGGTGGAATTCGGAAGCTGGATTTCACGAATTCTGTGAAGATGCAGTCGTCGTCCAGTATTCGACAATCCAGCGCAGAAATGCGCAGGAAAAACAGGAACGTGAAGATCAGGAGAATGAGAATCGCCGGCAAAAACACCTGAAGGCTGACCAGGAAACGCTCCAGGAGCGTCTCAAGTGGACACGTGTCATTTCAGATGTCCATCCTCCGTCAGAAGGTCCGCTCCGCCGTGCCGTGACGGATGTCGGTGCCACACATGCCGTGGCGCACGAAAAAGCACAGTTCTGGTCTTTTCAGCCGTTGAATCGCCCGACGCCGCCACACGTACAGTCGACCACATGGCTGCGTAATCCGATCGATCGCTTCATCGCTGCACAACTTGAGCGGCTCGGGCTCGAACCGAATCAGGAAGCTGAACGTCAGGTTCTCTGTCGCCGGCTGTGGTACGGTCTGGTCGGACACGCTCCACCGCCGGAAGAGGTCATGGGATATGCGGCCGATGACAGGGCAATGGCGTATGAGCGACTTGTCAGTCGCCTGCTCTCGAATCCGGGATTCGGAGAACACTGGGCACGGATGTGGCTGGACCTTGCCAGATACGCTGACAGCAATGGCTATGAAGAGGACGAACTGCGTCCTCACGCTTATCCGTATCGCGATTTTGTGATCTGGGCTATGAACCAGGACCTGTCGTTTGACCGATTCATTCGCTGGCAGATTGCTGGAGATTTGATCGAACCGGACAACCCGCTGGCAGTTGCAGCCACCGGTTTTTTTACTGCTGCCCCGTATAACACGTTTTTTCCTCAGGAAGCAGAACGGTTTACCGAGTTGGATGACATGGTCTCAACGATGACCAGTTCGATGCTTGGTCTGAGTGTCGGCTGTGCCCGGTGCCATGACCATAAACACGATCCCATTCCCACGCGTGACTACTACGGCCTGATTGCCGTGTTCATCAATACTCGACGGACTCACAGCTACCTGATTCCAGATGGCGGGCAGGATTATCGTATTCTGGCGGATCCAGTGAATAAACGGCTGGAAGAAGTCAAACAGATTCGAACGGCATGGATCAAAGAAAATAATATTCAGGAACTGGAAGGTTTTACGGAGGAAGAAAAAGATCTGCTCCGTCAACCGATTGATCCAGACAACATGGAGCAGGAACGACTTATTTCTTTGTGCGAGCGTTGTCTCCTGATCATGGATGATCAGATAGACGATGAGATAGACGCGCTTCCGCAGGATGAAACGCGATTTGCGCAGTTACTGGATGAGATTGAGGGCCTTGAAGCAAATCTGCCTCCCCGTCCACCCATGGGACTGACTCTGTCAGGAGGAGCTGCAACCCAGACGCCGATATTGATTGGCGGCGACCTCAGACGCAGGGACGGAGAAGTGGAGTCCGGATTTGTTACGGCGGTGACCAGTGGAGTTCCAGTCTGGGAGAACGGCGCCTGGGAAGCGTGGGATGAATCGCCTGCGGAAGATTCAGCAAGTGTTCCGCGCCGGGCGCTGGCTCGATGGATGACGGATACCCAGCGTGGCCCTGGACCACTTCTGGCTCGTGTGATTGTGAATCGATTGTGGCAGCAGCATTTCGGGCAGGGACTGGTGCGTACGACAAATGATTTTGGCCAGCAGGGGGAGCTGCCGTCTCATCCATTGCTGCTGGAGTGGCTGGCATGCGAGCTTATGGACAACAACTGGAGCCTGAAACACATCCATCGGTTAATCGTCACCAGTGCCACATATCGACTGGACGCGGGTGCCGATCCGGACAGCTTGCGAATCGATCCGGAGAATCGATTTCTCAGCAGACGCCGTCCGCGGAGGATTACTGCGGAGATGATGTGGGATACGCTGCATCTGGCCGGAGGCAATCTGCCTGTGGTGATGTATGGTCCGGGCATCCAGCCTCCGATTTGCCGGGAAGCAGTTTTCAACACACAGAAAGAGGCGGAAGAGACCTGGCCGATTCGGACTGATGAGGATCGATCGACTCTGTGGCGACGCGGCATTTATGTCATGCTCAAACGCACGATTCCTGTACCGATTATGCAGCTGTTTGATGCTCCAGCCGGAAGTTTTTCCTGCGGAAAACGCAAAATTACAACAGTGCCGACACAGGCTCTGGCGTTGTGGCATTCGGAATTACTGCGACGACAGGCCCGCCGCATGGCTGAACGTGCAGTTGCAGAGGTGGGGGCGATTACTGTGAGTGAAATGGACATCCGGGAATTCATCGAACGGGTGTATGTCATCGCGTTCAGCCGGAAACCGGATCGAGAAGAACTGGTTACGGGCGTTGAGTTCCTTCAGGAAATAGACGATGCAGACAATGCCGTTCCAAAAATGCAGAAGCTGGCCGACTTCTGTCACGTGATGTTTCTTACCAACGAATTTCTCTACGTTGATTAAGGAGTGATTACGATGATGCAACGTGGTTCTGCGACCCGGCAGCGAAGTGTGTTAATGCCAACTCGGCGCGAGTTTCTCTCTCGTACAGGCGGAGGATGTGGTCTGCTGGCACTGGCTTCGCTGCTGCAGGAAGAGCAGCACAGCCGCGCCGGAGATTCCACAGGGAAAAGTGGAGCGGGGCAGACGAAGTCTGTGATCTGGCTGTTTATGAATGGAGGGCCATCAGGCATCGACCTGTTCGATCATAAGCCCGACCTGAAGAAATGGGATGGAAAGTCATTTCCAGGCAAAATTGAAACACTGTTTCCGCATCCAGGCCCAGTGATGCAGTCTCCGTACAGGTTCAGGAAACATGGCGAGAGCGGAGCGACGGTCTCGGAAGTCTATCCACACCTTGCACGCCACGTAGACAAACTGACGTTTCTGAAGGCCTGTCGTTCGGATGCTCAGAATCATGTTCCCGCGTGTTATATGGTGAATTCCGGAGTCATACGGGTCGGAGCTCCCTGTGTTGGCTCCTGGATGACATATGGCCTGGGACGCTCCAGCAGAGATCTGCCAGGTTTTGTTGTGATGCATGATCCACGGAGCGCACCCGAAGGAGGAGCCAACCTGTGGGATACAGGTTTTTTGCCTGGTGAGAATCAGGGTGTGATGTTTCGACCTTCGGCACATCCGATCCTGTACCTGAAGAGACCGGCTGAACTGTCCCGGTCAGCGCAGGCAGCTCAGTTGAATCTGCTCAGGCAATTGAATGGAAGGCATTCTGCACAGCACCCGGCCGAGCCCCAGTTGCAGGCTCGCATTGAAAGTTTTGAAACAGCATTCCGGATGCAGTCTTCAGCCGGACGCGTGGTTGATGTTTCGCAGGAGAGCCGGCTGACTCAAAGTCTGTATGGGCTGGATGATCCTGAGTGCCGGGCATTTGGACATCAGTTGCTGATGGCGCGGCGGATGGTTGAGGACGGTGTGCGATTTATTCAGATCTATCATGGTGGCTGGAAAGCTAACTGGGATCATCATGCAAACCTGGCTGAAGATCATCGTCAGCGCTGCTCTGAAACGGATAAGCCGATTGCGGGGCTGCTGGCGGATCTGCAGCAGCGTGGCCTGCTGGATTCGACACTGGTGGTCTGGGGAGGGGAGTTCGGACGCACACCGACGTCTCAGGATCGTGATGGGCGTGACCACAACCCGTTTGGCTTCACCATGTGGCTGGCTGGCGGTGGCGCCCGTCCCGGGTTTACCTACGGAAAGACTGACGAGTTTGGTTACAGGCCGGTCGAAAATTCGGTCAGTATGCATGACCTGCATGCGACAATTCTGCATCTTGCAGGGTTGGATCATGACAACCTGACATTCTTCCATGACGGTCGTGAGCAGAGCCTGACTAACAATCGTGGCTCGGTCATTCATGACATTGTTGCCTGACTGAACTCCGGACGAACCGAAGTTGTGGCTGCATTCAGGCCTGCCCTGCAGTCTGCGCTGGCTGTACCTGTGGACTGCATCTGCCCCGTCGTGTACTCCGGGGAAGGTGTGGATACGGGGCAGGTGTGGATACGGGGCAGTAAACAATGCCAGAGAGTCACGTTATTACGATTTTGTACTGGGAAGCTGAACTGACATGCTCATTCGGCTTTCGAATTCGCGGTCAAGGCCGGAATTTGTGACCTATGTTTGAGATACGGGGCGTTATTGCGGAAGTCTGTTGACTTTGGGACTCAGATCATAAAGCGACAGACCTGTGCTCCACCGGGTGAAGCTCAGGCCTCATCAAAAAGCAGGAAATCACATTGTGAGAACTCGCCAACAACTGATGAACTGGCTTTCCGCGTGGAAAGGTGAGCGCAAAGGTGCGGCCCTGGTGGAATTCGCCCTGGTGCTGCCGGTGTTTTTACTGTTGATTTTTGGCGGTCTTGAGATGGGCCGGGCCGTCATGGTCAAGCACATTCTTGAAGAGGCTGCCCGCGCGGGTTGTCGTGTCGCATCAATGCAGGGGGCGACGACAAACGATGTTAAAAGTGTTGTGGATCAGGCGCTCGAAAAAGCCGGACTGGCGGGATACCAGATTGCAGTGTCGCCGTCGCCACCGCGATTAGCCGAGCATCTGGATGCTGTATCAGTCACGATTACGGTCCCGCACTCCGAAGTGGCGTGGTTGCCGTCTCCCAGATTTATGGGAAACAAGAGCCTGGCTGGCGTCTGCATCATGCCGGCTGTCAGAGATGCCGGAGATGACAACGGGGATGTAGGTGATCCACCGTCGAAGAAAAATGATCCGCCGTCGAAGAAGAACAAGAAAAGCGGCGGTAAGAAAAGC
>CALGTK010000150.1 GCA_937904325.1 uncultured Planctomyces sp. | reverse complement strand
TCCAGAACTTCCGCCATGACTACCAAGACTCAAGCTAATCGAGAATCCTCCCGACGAACCTCCACTGGAGCCGCCGCTTGATCCACCCAGGACGCCAAACACGTCGATCGCGTAGCTCGGTGTGGTGTCGAACCCGACAATCACAGCTGCAACTGTCGCTGCTACAGCGATTTTTCTTCCGTTGAACCAGACCATTCTGACGATACTCCCCTGAGACTATTCCTCTGAATCGATAATCAGACTCGCTGGCGTGTGAAGCAAAATTCACTTTAGCGCACATCGGAGCCTGTGCGAATCTCTTACCAAACCTAGCATGAGACGCCGTGAGCACAGTCGGATGCGTACTCGCTTGTGACGTTTTCTCACAGACAAAACGCCACGGGATGTGATTCTCAGCAGATCACTCTTCACGTGACACGCCCGCACGAAACGCCCAACCCGGACGAGCAGTACCTGGATTCTCACTGTAAGAACGATCTGGATTGAGAGTTCGGTACGCGTTGTTCACTGGCCAACTACGTTGCCATACTCTGTGGAAAATGTCGCTGACATTGTTGCCAGTCTTTCCAGGAACGCGTGGAGACAGCATGGTCTTTCTGATCGCCGTGTGTTTCGGCTCTGCACTGCTTGTGTCGATTGTGTCGACGCGGATTGTTCGCCAGTTAGCACCAAAGCTGGGACTGATCGATCAGCCAGCCGCTCGCAAGGTTCACGTAACACCAACGCCGCTCGGTGGAGGTGTTGGAATCTGGCTGGGCGTCGTATTACCGCTGGCTGCCGCACACCTCGCTGTCTGGTTGATTACTCAGCAAACCCAGCCCCCAAAATGGTTGCCTGAGGAATTCTGGCCGCATCTGGACGGAATGCTTGCCCAAGCAGGTCGACTGTGGGGCATTGTTGCAGGTGGTACCGTGCTTTCGGTCATGGGCCTGATCGATGACCGCAAGAACCTGCCCTGGCAACCTCGCCTGGTAATTCAGATTCTCGTCTGCTGTGCTCTGGCAGCGAGTGGTGTTCGCGCGACAGTCTTTGCTCCCTGGCCGTGGCTTGGGTTTGTCATCGCCGTCGGCTGGATGCTCGTTTTGATTAACTCAATCAACTTTCTGGACAACATGGACGGCCTGACCGGGGGCATCGGTCTGATCGCGTCGCTCATGTTTGCCGTCATCATGCTGACCGCACTCAGCGAACCTCGCTGGTTCGTCGCCGCTGTGCTTCTGATTCTGGCGGGGTCGCTGACCGGTTTCCTTTGGTGGAACTGGTCGCCTGCCAGCATCTTTATGGGCGATACCGGCAGCTATTTTGTCGGGCTGATGCTGGCTGCGATGACAATTGTTGGAACATTTTATGAAGACTCCCCAACGATCGGTCGGCACGTCATGCTGGCTCCGCTGTGCGTACTGGCTGTTCCGCTTTATGACTTTACCAGCGTCATGCTGATCCGGCTAAAGGAAGGTCGCAGTCCCTTCAGCCCGGACAAAAGCCACTTCTCACACCGGCTGGTGGAACTGGGCCTGCAACAACGAAACGCGGTCCTGACAGTCCATCTGGCGACAGTAACGACCGGAATCGGCGGACTTCTTCTTTACAAAGTTTCCGACTGGTCATCAGCGGTGATTGTTCTGGGCCTCATCGCGTGCGTGCTGTTTATCGTGGCGATTCTTGAAACAGCTGGTCGAGCGAAACGTGATGATAAATCTAAATGAGCATCCTTCAGCATCTCAGGATACTCATAAACGGTGCTCAGTTATATCTGTGACAGAAGGTCAAACGGCGACTGTTTCTGCAACGACGGCATCGGCCGCCACTGATCGTGAATGAGTCAGCAGAAAATCGTTGATCCGAATTTCACCGTCGACCGGTTCGACAAACGATTCAAAGAGCTGAACAATCACGCCCTGAAATCGATCACGGCAGACGGCATAGAAATTGTGTTTGCCGTCTCGACGAACAGTCAGAATTCCGGCCTGCTTGAGCAATGCAAGGTGATGGCTGACGGCTGGCTGGCTTTGGCCAAGACGATTGCAGAATTCCGTGACGTTGAGTTCTGTCTTGTTCAGCAGAAAAAAGACGATTCGGAGTCGGTTTGGGTCCGAAAGCATTTTGCAGAGATGAGCGAGTTCCGCACGGAATTCGGTGGACGATTCAAGGCTGTCGTCAGCGGTCTCTGACGGGGCATTAGATTGTTCGAGTGTAGCGATCATCGCCCGCTCCATTGATGGTAGATTTTGATCGTTTACTGCCTCAAGTTCACAACCAAAGGTTGCAGCCTCGGCAGAATTAAAGCGGAATCTAGCCGTCGCATCAAAACACAGACAGGCGTTTTTTCGTTAATCTTTCCTTTTTTTACGTCACATTGATCGTCAGGAAACATAACAAAACGCCGCACTTTGATAAAAAGATCAGTAGACTCTGTGGCTCGGCCGGGCATACTCGCAGCGCCAACGCACTTCAAAATCTACGGCGCGAACTTGCAAGATCAGCCGGGCTTATATTTGCAGATCACCCGGCGTGATCGATCCATTGTGCAACCCTGACGCCACAAGGGCACCGTCAATCTCCGCCTCACGAAGCGTCGCCAGATCCGCTGACGACCGGACTCCGCCGCCCGTGATCAGCTTCAACTTTCGAGCAAAGTCCTTTAGTTCCTGGCAGAATTTCAGAGTTGTCGGCCCGGATCCGACTCCGACTGAGGCAAGATCCAGGACAATCAATTCCCGGACTCCGCACTCAATCACGGCGCATCCGATGTCGATTGGATCGTCACTCAACACGTCGTCGAGTTTTCGAATTGGCCGACCATTCTTCAGGTCGAGACTGAAGATGACTCGTTCTGGGCCGATCTTCTGGAGCATCATTTCAAGAGTTGCCAAAGATGGCCAGGTCTCAAGGCCGACGATGATCTTTGCCGCGCCAGCCATCAGTAAAGTTTCGGCATCGAAGGTGCTTCGCAAGCCAGCGTCAATCAGCAGTTCGAAGCCGTCGGCCTGGAGTGCTTCGTACGTTTCGAAATTCGGTTCGGCATTCTGAATCGCATCCAAATCGGCGACGTACAAAGTCGAAAGTCCGAACTCGTTTCGAAACGCGTTCGCGATAGCAAGGGGCTCGGCAGAATCGCAGAAGCAGCTTTCAATCGGAAGGTATTCGGCGCGTTGTCCGGCGACTCCACGTACAACAACGGAATTCAGTATATCTATGACGGGGATTACTCGCATGCAATTCTTCCGCGGGTGACGTCTTAATATCGGTAAAGAAATATCTGGCAAGCAGACTACTTCCACGATTTGATGTGCGACGTCAACTGTCTCTCGGGTTTTGACCAGACTCGCCTGAGCTGTGTGCTCAGTGGTCCCGGCGGATCATGAGCTTCGATGCTGGCGAGGTATCGCGTGATCATCGAATTGGCGGCGTCCGGTCCATGCAACAGAAAATGTACCCAGGCCCAAGACTCGCGATAGTTGCGGGCTGTCATCACAGATTGGTCTCGAACGGTTTCCAGCTTCGTGAGATTTGGCCGCCAGGTGAGGATCAGTCGAGCATCCAGCTTTGTTCGTTTCAGGTGTTGGTTAGCAGAAGCTCGGTTCTCCCTCGCAACTTCAAAATACTCGGCCAGCCCCTCGTCAAGCCACAGCGGAATGAACGGCAGCGATGAATGCAGAATCGCGTGCGTTGTTTCATGCCGCAGGTCCGTCATCACGTCGGCATGAAGGTACACGTAGACGCTGCCGTGCGTTTCAGACTGGATGAACAGTGCTCGACGTTCTTTTCCATCGGGAGCAATGCGAGTGACGAATTCCTGATAGCTGCGTCGTGACTGAAACACGTTGATCACGATCGGCTTCTGATTCAGGTTCAATCCAAGAATCGAGGCGATGTCTGACTCGTGCTGCCGCAACGCCTGCATGAAGTCGCTCAGCACTTTCGATTGTCGGATCGGAACCTCTGAGCTCATTTGAAATCGACCGATCGCTTGACGAGCAATCCACGAATCGGACGATTCCGCGAAAGGCAACATCGCCATCACGAGCAATGCGGCGGCACAGATTGTTCGTTGGGGAGAGGTCATTAAGGTCACGCGTAGCAGTCAGCGCAAAAGAAACGACCACCTGCTGCGAAAAAGCCGCAGCAGGTGGTCAGGTTGAATCTTGCAGATCTACATCTAAATGAATGGGCTCATCAGGTTGAGCGACGCCATTTTGCGAACTCTTGAGTTCGGCAAGTCGCGACCGCAAATCCCCAGAGCGTTCTGATTTCAGATCACGCCGCCGTGGGTTCGGTAAGGAGTCGCCAGGTCAGGCAGCTCCAGCCCCCAGACCCGTTCCCAGATCTCCGGGATATGGCGGTAACCTTCCGACACGTAAATTAGCTGTCGGGTCCGGATATCGGCAGATGACGAGTAAATCGGAACAACGCAGCCGATTTGTACGGCACAGAGCACTGCCAGAATGGACGAAAGGACGATCTTTCGCATGGAAACTCCTCCGTGAGTCGGCGGCTGCGCCCAGCGGCTGCGAATCCTTCGCAACTGAATACCAGCTTACATGCCAGGTGTTGACGGCGGCTTGCTGTCAAAAGATGGAGACGAAGCTGGTCCGGACGAGTTTGGTTGGTTTGACTGAGGTGAATTGTACTGATCAGAAAACTGCTGAGGTGCAGCAGCCGGCGGAGAAAACGGCTGAGCCGAGGCCGATGAATCAGCAGCATTCTGAGCGGCGGCAGCTTCTGCGGCTCGCTTTTCAGCTTCCTGCTGTTCCAGAAGACGGACGCGTTCTTCCATCTCTTTGCCAGGTTTAAACGTCACAACGTACTTTTCAGCAACATCGACTCGCTCGCCAGTTCTCGGATTGCGGGCTTTTCGAGCCGCTCGCTTCTTCACCTCGAACACGCCGAAGTTCCGAAGCTCAATCCGATGCTCGCGCACAAGTGTGTCGATGATTGCATCGAAGGTTTGCTGGACGATTTCCTTCGTCTTCAGTTGGGTCATCCCAATCTGTTCGGAAATCGCCTTAACAATATCTTTTTTCGTCACAACTGAGTCTCCGCCCAGCGGTGCCGCAGGACAACCCATCCGAATCGGATACGAGCCGGAACTGTAAACCCGAATTGAACTTAGTGTCAACTTGGGTCCGCTGAAATCAGCTCCAGTTGGCCGTAAATTCGAGCCTTCCAGAATGTCCTGAAGTCACTATCGGCATTACCGCAATGATGAATTCAGAAGAATCGTCAAAATCCACAAATTTTACCCGAAGTTCGGTTTCAGCCGTCTTTGAACCACGAATAGACACAAATAAACACGAATTCCAAGAGCCCCAGGGCCAACCTATTCATGTAGATTTGTGTTCATTCGTGGTTCCAGTCAGTGTGGCGAATTAAATCAAGTTCGGTGAATGTCTCACACGAAGAGTCCAGAAGTCTCGGCGAAAATCATGGAAGCTGTTTACATAAAACGACTACCGTCTGTCGACTCTGTCGGAGTGAACTGCTGAAAATTTTTCTGATGGACGAACAGTGGCGTAATTCTCGGCCCGACTTACGTCGCATCCGACATGTCGTCGCCGTTGTAGTGTTCGTAAAAGAGACGGCCAATCTCTTCGCTGATTCTGGCCAGATATTGCAGTTGGAACTGGGCGCGGCTGATGTCGCTCGCATCTCGCGGAGCGGCGAGCGGATATCGCGATATCAGCTCTTTGCTGTAGGTCTGCTCGCCATCTCCAAATTCGTCAAGTTCGTAAACGCTGACAATGCCTTCTGAACGACCTCGATAGAGTTCGTGGCTGTTTTCTTCGTAAAGCGTGAAGCTGGTCAGGTCGACGTAAACGACGTGCGTTGCTCCGACGGCTTTGCCGATTTCGTCAGGTTCGTCCCAGTCAGGATGCTCGTCAATCCACTTCTGGACAAGATCCGGAGTGATGACTTTGACTTTGTGATTGTGGAGTCGCCGCGCGACGGCGACGGCGATGTCACGGTCAACGTGAGCAAAGCTGTACTGAACTTCTTTCGGAGCGAAACAGGCAACAGCGACGACGATGCCAGGATTTGTCAATGACTCGCTGGTCATCGCATCGTAGTCTGGCTCGATCGACGGCGGACCACCGATGAGATATCCAAGCAGCACGATGTAATTACAGCCGCTTGTTGCTCCGACAAGAGCAATCAGAAGGCATGTCA
>CALGTK010000149.1 GCA_937904325.1 uncultured Planctomyces sp. | reverse complement strand
GCGACTTCGGCAATCCTCAAGTGGTCCTCAAGGAACTTGCTCTGATCGGTGTTGAACAACAACCGAGCGTCGTCGCAGGTCCAGTGCAGAACATCGGGAAACCCCATCGTTCGAACACGGGATAAAAACCGGCTGATCCGCTTCCCGAGTTCGTCAGTGGTCCATTGGCATCCCGCCTCATCCATCAAAGCAGCGACATTCTGTTTCTCGAATGCGGACACTTTTCCGTCCGCCGTCATGACGCAGCAGAGCACATCAAGAAGAATCTCAAATCGGCGATCTTCTGGAAGTTCTGCCATGAGAACTCATTCTCTGATGAGCGGTTAAATCGAGAGCTGATTTCAAGCCACATAACCATGATCTATCTGGAAGTCCTACACTTGGGTAAGACGACTTGTTGTAAGGCCTGCCAATCCAGTCGTGGTCACTTGAGTGTCGGTGAGATACAGCATTTGCAGGTTCGTCAGCACCTTGAGATGAACCAGCCAGCTGTTGGTCACATTGTTTCGAAGTCGCGGCGACTTACCCAGATCGACGCGGACGAGTGACTTGCCGGGATTCTTCTCGTCAAACGTGACATCCCCACCCATCGCTTCAATCGCCGCGATAACCTGATCTTTCGAAAGGGGTTCAACAGGTCCAGATTTACTCTCTGACTTCCCATCGTATGAACGAAGGGCTGGGATTGCCAATCGAGTTTCTGCAGTCGCTACAGGCACTGGACCAGGCTCAACGCGAGTACCTGCGATCAGTCACCGACTTCAACGTCGCCCAGTTCCACCTCCACCACGCCCTCGGCTGGCCCTCAGACGCCGCCATCGAACCCGCCTCAGCAAAGATTCGGTAGTTGACGTTGAGGCCAGGCAGTTCTCTTCAACGGGTCCTGACGCCGCAGTTTATACCGCAAGCGGTCAAACAGTGAATCGGCTCACTCGCACCCGCTTACGGTATAAATCCGGTAATTGCAGGTCAGGCACAGTCTGACCTACTGCGTCTTCCAATCAGACTTCGAGCAAGTCCCAGTCAGAGTAGACGTCATCAACCGACTCGAAATTATCGTCGTCGATTTCCGCAAACACGCTCAACTGCAACGTCGTCGTGCTTGCTGAAAATCCGTCGGAAGCGGTGACGCGAATCTGGACGTCACCCACGTAGCCCTCGGCAGCGGTGATAATGAGGACTCCGTTTTCGACGGTGGCCACGATTGGCGGTGCCTGCGGGTCGGTCAGCAGGGATGGGTCGTCGTAGACTTCGCTGCCCAGGCTCTCGACGAGCGGGCTGGTGTCGAAACTGCCGTTCCATTCGTGAAGTTCACCGTTCGGCAGCAGGTAGTGCCACTGGTTGTCGGCGTTGCGAATCCAGCGTTCGTTCTGGCCGAGGTAGTTGTCGTAGTAATTGCTCGCCGACCTGAAACCGTGCTCGTTGTCGAGTGCCGACAGTACGTCGCCCAGAATTTCGATCGTGTAGGTGATCTCGTGGCCGTCGGCGTCAACCGTCGGCAAGGCAACTTCCAGAGGCATCCCCGATGTGGCGAGTTGATCGGCGAGGCTCAGCTCGGGAGCCGAGTTGGTGACCTCGACGCTGAACATTCGGGAGTCCGTCGCGACGCCGTCGGAAACGATGACTTCAATGTCGAACGTGCCCGTCTGGCTGCCGGAAGTGATGACGAGCTGTCCGTTCACAACCTCGACCACGATGTCGGTTGCGGAACTCGTGAGTAGAATCTGCGGGTCGTCATAAACGTCGGTCGAGAACGCGGCGAGTTGCGTGCTGCCTTCGAAGCTGCCGCTCCAGTCGTTGAGCGTTCCGTCCGGCAGGATGAAGTACCAGCCATTGCTGCCCTGCAACCATTTCTCGTTCTGGCCGCCCCAGTTGAGGGCGTAATTGTTGACTCCGTCGGCTTCGCGAAGTTCATGTTCGGCCATGATCTCGCCGGCCAGCGATCCGGTCACTCGGACGTCGAAGCTCAATGTGTCGCCGTCGGCATCCGTCGCTGACAGATCGATGATCACCTGATCCGCTCCCACGGTCAGCGACTGAGACCCGATATCGGCGAGCGTTGGTGCCGAGTTGGTCACGTCGACGCGAAATGTCTGCGAGGTTGTCACGTTTCCAATCTGCGAGGTCAGTTCCACATCGAAGTGACCGCTGAACGGCGACGCCGGGTCGATCGTCAACGTGCTTCCTGAGACGCTGACGCTGACATCAAGCGGCTCGGTCAGCGTGATCAGTGCGGGGTTTTCGTAGTAGTTTGTGTCGAGCGTTCCGAGCAGCTGGCTGCTGTCGAAACCGCCCTGCCACTGCGAGAATTCGCCGGTTGGCAGGATGAAGTAGTAGCCGCCGTCGCCCCGGATCCAGCGTTCCTCGTGCTGGCCGCTCCAGTTGAAGGCGAAGTTCGGGTCCGAGACGAACAGGTTGTGCTCGGCGTTCAGATCGGCGGCCAGGTTCTGAACGATCCGTGCCGAGTGCGTCGCCGGTTGTCCGCCGAGTTCGCTCGGCAGGACGATCTCGATCGAGTCCTCGGTGTGGCTCATCGTCTGATTGGCGATCGAGAAGGTCACCTCGTCGATGATCGTCGCCTCGGCAGACGCGGCGTCGGATCCAGCGGCTGCGACCGGTTCGTAACCCGCACCGCTGAGCAGCGTCAGGACGATCGACTCGCTGCCTTCGGTTTCGTCGCTGTCGGCAAACGGTGTGACCGTGATCGTGGCGGAAGTTTCTCCGGCCGGGATGACCACTTCACCCGATAGAGTTTCGAAGTCATCGCCGTTCATCGCCGAGCCGCTGACGGCGTAGCTGACGGTCAGGTCCGAGTAGAGAAAATCGCTGCTTCGAGTGATCGTGAACGTCGCCGTGTCGCCGGCTTCGTGAGCGATCGCGTCGGTGGCTTCGATCGAAACGTCAATCGTCGGAGTGTCGAGATCGCCATTGATGAAGTCGACGAGTGCCCGGTATTCGTGAGCGTCTTCCAGCGGCACATCCATTTCGTGCAGCACGCCGAACTCGCCCGACTGCGTCGGCTGCCCGTGGCTTGTGAAGACGTACTGCGTGTGCATGTCCACGCCCAGTTCGTTCATGCCGTGCAGCAGCGCTTCGTAAACTTCGCGGAAGCGCGGGTTGTCCTGCACCGAGTGAACCAGTTCCTGGTACTCCGTGCCGAACGCGTCGAGGTGCGAGCCTCCTTCGTAAGTCACAAACTGAATGTCACGACCAAGCTCCGCCGAGTACTGCTCGGCGAGGGCGACGTGATCGGCCTGCCGCGAGAGGCTCCACGGCACTGAGTTTTCCAACACCCAGTCAATGACGTCGTCCTGCGTGGTGGTCTCGTTGATCCAGTCAGTGTTCGACGTACCCATGCCGGAGTACGACGTCGAGGAAACCGCATCGAATTCTCCATCCATCGCTTCCAGCACCTGGTTGGTCAGCCACGGATTGTTCTGCTGTCCAGCGGCGACTCGAACGAGACGGTCTTCCTGCCCAGCGAAGACGTCGCTCCAGATTTCGAAGTCACGTTGAGCTTCCTGAGCCCACACGTCAAAGAATCCGAGCCCCTCGTTGTCCGGCAGCTCCATCTGATCCTGCACCCAGCGGTTGGCCGCGAAGCCGAACGCAGAGTTCCAGACTTCGTTGCTCCATTCGACGTAGGCCACTCCGTCGTCGTGAAGGTTGTCCCGGACGTGCTCGGCAAACTCCCGCACGTAATCGTCGTCGGCCTGGTGAGGCATGTTGAACCAGCCGTCCGCCCCGAGTTCATTCACAAGCTGAACCTGGTACTCCATCGACACGCCGTTGTACGAACTGCGGCTGGTCGAGCCTTGATTCGCATGTGAGGCCGGCCGCAGATCGTCCGCCGTCAGCACATCGCGACCGTCCGCGTTGACCTGCTGCCACTGCATGAAGCGGATCGTTTCGAACGGCTGCAAACGTTCAATGAACAACGGATGAAACGGCGACTCGTCGTTGCCGGGCTGCCAGTTGTCCATTTCGAGCGACTGACCGGCGTGGTCCGGCATGAAGAGCTGGATGTCGCGGATGTAGTCGTCCGGGTTCGTTTCGTTGATTCGAATGACGAGCGTCTGATCTTCGGCGACGTCGAGCAGAGCATAACTGCGTCCGTCCTCGGTTGTGCCGGTTTCAACAGGCGTCGCACCGAATGTGATCTCGCCGTCGCCACTCCATTCTGCACGGTAAATGCCCGCTGGATTGCCGCCCTGGGTGAAGAGAATCGAATCAGCCCAGTAAGTCGTCGTCTCGCCGAGTTCGTTGACCGTGTCCGCAGGGACCGACGTCACCCAGCCGTCGTCATCCATCGCCGGCGGACCGTTGTATGCGAACTCCCAGGTCGTCGTATTGACCGACCGCGTCGTGAAAGTACGAGCCAGCTTGAACGCGTCGCGGAAAACCCACGAGTGCGTCCAGTCGTTGACCATGCCAAGGTTCATGCCGACGCCCATCTCCGGAGCGTCCGGGTTCTCGACCGGAGGATCAACCGGACCTCCGCCCGTCGAGCCGTCGTCGACAATGTTTGTGTTGTCGCCCAGGAAGCTGAGCAGCTCGGCATCGGACACGGCGTTCGGATCGGTGAGGTCCGCTCCGGCCAGAGCCGCCGGCACGTCGGGAGTCGCATAGCGAGCGTACTCAAAGCCAGCCGTCAGATCGGGATTGAACGCCTCGCCCGGAGTCGGATCGTTCGTGACGGTCGCGGGCGTCAGCACGGAACTGTTCTGCACGAACGGTGAAAAATCATTGGCCTTCGTCCAGTCGGTGTAAGTCACCAGTCCGACCTGCATCGTCGCGGGCATGTCCGGTCGCGAGTACCGGCGATGCACCTGCCATTCCTCACCGGGCAACTGATACATCGCGATGACCGAGTCGCCGATCCGAGCGATCTGCACGTTGACGACGTTCGTGTCCGCTCCAAGCGGCGTCAGCTCAAGCTGCGAGTCGCTGTTGCGAGTCGTTTTGACTTCGAGTGCGAACTCGTCGGAATTACCCGCTCCGTACCCAGCCGAAAGAAAGATGTAGTTCTCGCCGTTGTTCGTTCCGTCGTCGGCCATGCTGCCCGGAGTCCACTCGGTCAGTGCATCGGTGATGTCGCGAGGTGTGCGCAGCATCGCCCCCGCCAGCGAGTACTGTGAATCGCCCGGCACATCGTTGGCATCGCTGCCGCCGATGTCGTCGCGGTCTGTAATGTGAACCTGCGTCGTAAATGCAAAGTCACCGGTCACGAGTTGAAAAGCCATCGGTCCGCGGTAATTCTGATACCAGCTCGTCGTGTGTGGCTCCTGTACCATCCGGTCTGGCTGCGTCGCATTGATGTCGTAAACGTTGAGCTGATCGGCATTCCAGCCCTCGACTTCATTGACGCGTTGCCACTGAGCCGTCGTCGCGGCGTCATCAAATTCGTCACTGAGCCCGGCAATCGGAGTCGCGGCCAGAAGCTGCCGGGTCTCGAGCGTTTCCATCGCCGCCGAGTTGCTCGGACCCCGAACAGTCCTGCGAGTTGCCTTCCGCCTCCGGGAAGTCCGCCCGGCGCGAGCCCGCGACGTCTGCACACAGTGACTGGCAAATCGGCTGAAAACATCGGAAAGCTGACGCATGGGACACCTCACAGTCGGGAATACGATCGGGAATTCGAAGAGCCAGGCCCGCTCGTGAGGTGAAATGGCCGCTTGATTCGGTTCCTTTCAGCTTTCTGGGAGATTTCGGTATTTGCAGTTTCGAGAGGCATCCGGGAGAATGCCCGTTCAGTCTGCTCTCGGAAAGGAACTCAGACGCAATGATTCGCAAGTGACTTCGCACAGGACAGTCGAGACCTCACCGAATCTTTGCGGTCCTTTGCGGCTTTGCGTCAGAGCCCTCGCAATCAGGAATTTCCGTGGCCAACACATCCGTCAGCCTGCTCGAACGACTTCAGGATCGCTCGCGCCCTGACAATGAATCGTGGACGCGGATGGTCGAGGCCTACTCGCCGCTGATTCGGAACTGGCTGAAACGCAGCGGCCTGGAGGGGCAGGACGCGGACGATGTCGTGCAGGAAGTTCTGTCGGTCGTGTTTCGGCGGTTGCCGGATTTTCAGCGAAATGATCAGGCGGGATCGTTTCGTGCCTGGCTGAGGACGATTGCGGTCAACTGTCTGCGAGATTTCTGGCGGGCGCGGCGACGGCGAAAGAAGGCAGCAGGCCTGGGCAGCGGCACCGATGAAGTGCAGGAAATGCTGGAGCAATTGTCTGATCCGGCCAGTGTTTTGAGCAAACTCTGGGACCGCGAGCACGATCGCCACATCACCCAATATCTGCTGCAGTTAATTCAACCCGAGTTCTCCGACAAGAACTGGGATGCGTTTGTGCGAGTCGCCGTACGGGGAGAGTCAGCGAAAGATGTCGCTGCGGACCTCGAAATGACACTTAACACAGTCTACATTGCCCGGTCGCGTGTGCTGACCCGGTTGCGTCAGGAAGGTCGAGGGATCGTCGATTCTGAGTTTTCCGGATAAATCTCTGAAAGTCGGGATATATTTTTGAAAGGTCGGCGCACGCTCGGCCATTCAACATCGAACTTAGTACCTGCCGAGACATCGTTCCGTGTTTTAGTAGCCTGACTCTCCGAGCCGGGCGTTTGCGTGGAACTCGACTCAGAGAGTCGAGCTACAAGGTCGATCCCGTAAGACTTCGCGAG
>CALGTK010000148.1 GCA_937904325.1 uncultured Planctomyces sp. | reverse complement strand
CTGAGCATCAACGAGTCAGCGCTGGCATCCACCGTCGGTCATTCGCATGACATCCCGGCTGTTACTTTAGTTGCTCAGGCCGGCCGATCCGAGCACTGAAAGTTCCTGCTGCAGTGACGGCATTAGACTTAGCAGCTTCGGGCCTGCGTTTTGCTTCCGTTTCTGTTATTCAGAATATGGCACATCACCGGCCACGCAACTCTCTAATACATCTCCAAAACGTACGGCGGACTTCAATAAACATAACTCTGCGAAGAGTCGCCTCGCACTTATATTCACTCTTCGAAGGATGCAGGGACCTGACACAACAGTGAGCGCATGTAGAGAAAGAACAAGCTGATCCTGTCGTGCCCGAGACGCTGTTCCGTGATCGCCAGCTGAACCGTCCGAGCGGATGTGCATTCTCATTTCAACCATCGAGTCTCGCGACTTGGCCAATTTGACCAATGATTCGACTGACGGCTGCTGAAAAACCAGAACGGAGTCGTAGTGAACCTCTTCCGTCTTTCCTTCCATCCGCAACTTCGCTTCGATGCATGCCACTTCCGCCAGGTTTTCAGCCAACCACGGCTGATGCACGTCAAACCTCCAGGATGCAACGAACCTGGCTCTGGTACAGAATTCAGAGTCGCTGTTCGGGCGTATTCACGACCAGTCGCAGACCGTACGAATTCGCAGTGCTTGTCACTGTGGAATAAAGAGTGACCTGGCAAGACGAGGCATTCCAAATGTCAGTCGCCCGCGTTGCTCTATTCTTTCATGAAGCACAAGTACGAGTAGAGCATCCCCGTCGAAGCCACCGAGTCGACAGGATCGTCCCTTCATCCGCAGCCCGTCCGTCATCGATCCGTGCCCACGAAGACCACACACAATGGAAAGCTGCTGCCAGGCACAGGGTTCGAGTGAGTCGGATTTATGACAGCACCAGATTCTAATCTGCGAGTGGAACACGGCCGCCTTTTGTCCGCTCAAACGTTGAACAGGAAGTGGCAAATATCCCCATCCTGCATTACATAGCTCTTGCCTTCAACTCGCATTTTGCCAGCAGCACGGATCTCTTTTTCGTTACTGAACTTTTCAAGATCTTCCAGCGCGTAAACTTCAGCGCGGATGAAACCTCGTTCGAAGTCAGTGTGAATGACACCTGCTGCCTGAGGCGCCGTAGCTCCCGCCGGAATCGTCCACGCGCGAACTTCCTTCTCGCCTGCTGTGAAGTAGCTCTCAAATCCCAACGTGTGATAGGCAGCGCGAGCCAGCGGTCCGAGTGCTGCTTCGGTCAACCCAACCGATTCCAGCAACTCTGTGCGGTCCTCTTCATCGAGTTCGGCGAGCTCCGACTCAAGCTTGGCACAGACGGGCACAACATCGGCACCATGTTTAGCGGCGTACTCCCGAACTTTCTTTACGTGAGGGCCCTGACCTTCCAGATCGTCTTCGTCGACATTTGCAATATAGAGAACCGGTTTGGCCGTCATCAGGCCGTAGCCGTTGACGACCTTTTGCTCATCGGCGTCGAATTCGAGAGTTCGAATCGGTACCGAGTCGTTGACACGAATCTGGCACTTCTTAATCACCTCGACGGCGAGCTTGGCATCCGTATCGCCACTGCGAGCTGTCCGTTCGACCTTTGGCAGTGTGTTATCCAGCGTCTGCATGTCGGCGAGCAGGAGCTCAGTCTCGATCGTTTCAATATCGGACAGCGGATCGACATCGCCGCCGACGTGAGTGACATCCTCATCTTCGAAGCAACGAACGACCTGCAGAATCGCGTCGACTTCGCGAATATGGCTCAGGAATTTGTTTCCCAGACCTTCGCCCTCGCTGGCGCCTTTGACTATTCCGGCAATGTCGACCAGCTTAAGCGTCGCGGGAATAATTTTCTGCGGAACGATGTATTTCGTAATTCGATCCAACCGTCCGTCCGGAACGGGAACGATCCCCTCATTCGGCTCGATTGTGCAGAAAGGATAATTCGCGCTGGCCGCAGCCTGCGACATCGTTAACGCGTTAAACAGAGTGCTCTTACCAACGTTGGGCAATCCAACAATTCCAGCTTCCATGATGTCCTTACCTGGTCGGTGGCCTCTTCCTTTTCACGGGGACGATGAGGCCTCAGCAATTTGATTCAAGTACCCGAACTTCCGCGGAATCATGTGAGTCCACGCGCATCCTATATCGAATGCGGGCTCAGAAGTCTCGCGACTTTATAAATCCGAGAACGATCAAATTTACAAAATGCAGCACCCCGAGTGTCAGCATGACGATACCCAGCTTCGTTGAGAGCAGATCGACACACTGCCGGCAGGTATCAACGTCGATATCAGACTTTAGAACCAGTGCCACAAAAGCAATATTAACCAGATAAAAGCCCGCCAGCAGCAGATTGTTCACGGCGTCGGCTGCCTGAACGTCCCCGTTCAGGCAGCTGATTACTAAACAGCGGCCGTGTCGATGAAGAGTGCGACCAAGCAGAACTGTCACCAGCAGGCTGACAGCCAGATAGAGCACATAAACTGCAGCCATCATCGGACTGGCCCAATATCAGATGCCTGGCCAGCCACCGATTCAGTCAGCCAGACTCCGTCGCTCTGCACGACATTCCGTCGAATGACTGTCAGCTTTGCCAGTATGACCGAGTGTACCAGACCCAGAACCAGCAGGATCATTCCTACTTTTGTGCTGAGCAGCTCAACGGCTCCCGTGAGATCATTGATTGGATCGCCATATTTCAACGCCAGGGAAATCGCTCCCACGTTGATCAGATAAAAGCCCACAGTCAGCAGATGCACCAGTGAGTCGGCGAACTCTTTGCCATCTTCGGTACCGTCCTTCAAGAATACGGGAGCATTTCGCTGAAGCGTTTTGCCAACCCAGATCGTAACACTCAAACAAACAATCAAATACGCCGAGTAAACCCAAACCAAAGTCGTCATTCTGGTTAACCTTTCGTTTCAAAGTTGCTCGATCCCGCCCCGGTGAAACCGATCTATTTGCACTAACTTGTTAACCGTGACGCGCTGCCGTCGTTAACTGAAGATCTCTCGGGATTTCTGCCTCACGACTAAATGGTGAAATAAAAAGGGCGTATGGAATCACTTTTGACCCCAAACGCCCTCGTCATGTGCATCGCCGTACAGCGTCAGTTTGCCGCTCGCGGATTGCGGACCTCGTCCTGCCATTCTTTGGGCATGACACCGGTGTCGCTTTGATCGTCATAGTGCTTGCGGAGTCGAGCCAGTTCCTTTTTGCAAACGGCGATCTGGTCGGCATACTCTTTGTTTTCGTATTTATTCTGCAGTTCGTCCGGGTCCGCTTTAAGGTCATAGAATTCCCATTCGTCGAACTGGTAGAAGTAGATCAGCTTGTACTGTTCAGTTCGGACTCCGTAGTGCCGCGGCACCATGTGGACGCTGGGGTACTCGTAGTAGTGGTAATAGATAGATTTTCGCCAGTCGTCAGGATGTTCGCCTTTCAACAGGGGAACAAGTGACTTGCCCTGCATGTCATCCGGAATCTTCGCTCCAGCCATTTCGATAAATGTTTCGCCGTAGTCGAGGTTCTGAATAAGCTCTTTGACGCGCGAACCTGGCTTCGTCACGCCCGGCCATTTGCAGATAAAAGGCATCTTGAGCGACTCTTCGTACATCCATCGTTTGTCGTACCATCCGTGGTCTCCGATAAAGAAACCCTGATCCGATGAATAGATGACGACCGTATTTTCGTCGAGGTCCATCTGGTCCAGAGTGGCCATCAACCTGCCAACACTCTCGTCAACACCCTTCACGCAACGCAGGTAATTTTTCGCGTAACGCTGATACTTCCAACGGACCAATTCGTCTGCCTGCAGATTGAGTCGATGAAACTCAGCGTCCTTCGCGCCGTAAGCGTCTCGCCAGGCTTTCGTCTGTTCCACCGTCATACGCTGCAGGTTTCGCCAGGCCGATCGATCAAAGCGTCCGACGAATTCGTTGCCAGGAAAATCGGCGGTCAGGTCAACGAACAGGTCAAAGTTAAGATGCATGTGCCGATCGATTTCCAACTCTTGAAATCGAGCGGGTGGAGCGTTGTCGTGCCACTTGTCGAACAGCGTGTTCGGATAGGGAATTTCTATGTCATCGTACAGGTGGAGATGCCGCTCGGCCGGCATCCAGTTACGGTGCGGAGCCTTGTGCTGAACCATCAGACAGAACGGTTTGTTGTCTTCGCGGCCGACCTTCAGCCATTCGATCGCCAGATCGGTGACAATATCCGTGCAGTGACCTTCGATCCGCTTCATGCCTTTCGGCGTTTTCATGTCCGGGTTGTAGTACAGCCCCTGTCCGGGCAGAACTTTCCAATCATCAAAGCCCTGCGGCGCCCCTTTCAGATGTGACTTTCCGTAGATAGCAGTGTTGTAGCCGGACTTCTGCAAGACCTTCGCGAAGGTCTGCTGATCCCAATCGAACGAGTTTCCATTGTTCATGAACCCGTTCTTGTGGCTGTGCTTTCCGGAAAGAATCACTGCGCGACTCGGGCCACAAATCGAATTCGTACAGAAACTGTTTTCAAACAGCATTCCCTGTTTCGCAAGCTTGTCGATATTCGGTGTCGGATCAACCTCTTTCAGCCAACCGTTGTAAGCACCAATGGCGTGAGGGGCGTGGTCGTCCGAAAAGATGAACAGAATATTCGGCTGTTCGGTGGCGTCTGCCGGAGCAACAACCTGGCAGACAAACAACGCCAACAGGCACGTCTTGACGGTCAATCTTCGAAAGTTCAAAAGCATTTCCCATTCCGTTCTGTACAGTTCGAGAGTGTTGTGCATTCGCCGCGTGTGGCGAGTCGAGCATTGTGACATTTTTTCATGAACCATCCACCCTGCCCGCACAAACCAATTCCGGCCGCCTGAAAACCCAAGTGTATCATGTTGCAGATCAGCATCATTCTGTCGCAGCAACGACTGTAGATTTAGTCTCAAGATACGACGCTGCGGCGACACAGTGATCCATTCGATTTTCAACCGACTATGGGATCAAACCGATTCGTAGTTTGTGGAAAAGTTGAAGGTGCGACGATCCCTTTCGGATGCCGCCCGGTCTCATCGAAAGCCATGTTTTTTTATTCCGTTGTTCATGAGAGTCAGGTTTGCAGTGACGCATGGAACTGGAACGCAGGCTTAGCCGGAGTGGCTGCAGAAAATTGTGCCGGGGTCATGTATCCCGACGAGTCGTGAGGACGCCGCTGGTTGAAAGCAACTCGCCAGACCGTCCTCAGTGCCTGAGCGGATTGAACATCATCAAATACTTCGCAGCCGAGGCTTGTCCCCGAAGGTTGAAAAACTTCCGCCTAACTTAAAACGACGGTAAACAAGGGGATTGCGGGACGCCAGAGTGTCCCATCTCAGCCGCTCAATTAAACATCCCGGCACCGGACACTGGCCAATTTCAGCGGCCAACGTGTTCTTGCTGCTCATGCCCCGGGCACATTCTGTTCGCTGCACTCTGTGGCGTTGTCGATGAGCGTCAGCAATAGATCATTGAGCTCCAGAACGCACAAATCGACGCTTTGTTCAAGAGGCTGGAAAAGAAGCGACTACTGCTCGACGCCGACCAGCGTCGGCTTCCGGCGTTGAAGGCCCATGCCATGGGGCGTAAGGCCTTGCTGGAACTTACAACCATCGTCACGCCCACTACGATTTGCAGCTGTTACCGGAACCCCATGGTGAAGCAGTTCAACTCCAGCGGCAATCGTAAATCCGGCAGGCCATCTATTCGTCGATGCCATTCTTTGATGCACTACGTTCAAAGTTTGAACGGGCACGAAACTGATAACCTGCTACATCATGGCCGTCATGCACCTGAAGGTGCGATGTGTCCAGATCGCAGGCATCACTCCCAATCTCAACACCACATGGCTGAAGTAGAACTGCCGGGATCACCCGACTTCGAAGACAGATTGTTTGTTGAATGCCACTCATCTAATCGGTGACAGCGACAATCGTTTTCTACAAATACGATTCGTCCCGAAACAGAATACACCAACCAAAATCGTCCTGCTACCTCACAAGGGTCCGTTCGGCAATGCATTCAAGGAGAGATGGTTTCGGATCCTGAAGTCTGAATTTCGTGATCGAATCATCATGTTCGGACAAAGGTCAATCGAAAACGCGGTCAGCGGAAACGTCGAACGTTACCAGCGTGCGACGATTCGTCAGAGATTCGACAACGAGCTCATCGAGGCTGAACAGGATGCTGTTGTGTGCAAGATGCGGATAGCGAGAGAAATTCGGTCGGATGCTGAAGTACTGCCACCGAAACGCTGCGTGCTGTGATTCGGAGCTGCGTTAACTGTGGCCGCTCGGCGGCGAAGGTACGCGATCAGTTGAAACCAACACCGCTTTACTGGATTGTGCTCGAATCCAACCGTGGACGTTCGAACCAGATCGTGATTCTTTGTTCTCACTGACTCCTGATTGGCAAAACCTTTTCTCGCGGTATTTTTCGGGGCTATGCAGCCTTCAGGTTACAGAATGAAGTGACAAATCGAGTAGTATTAAGGGCAGATACTGACCATCATGAATAAACGGAAAACGACTCGCAGGCTCGTGCTCAAAGGTGTAGGAGTCAGTCTGACGCTGCCGCTCCTGGAATCACTGATGCCTCGAAAGGCGTTTGGCGCGAACCATCTGCATTCTCCCCAGCGTATGGCCGTCGTGACCGTCCCTTTCGGGATGAACGTTGACAACTTTCATCCGTCGCACGCGGGAACTGATTACGAGTTGCCACCAACGCTCATGCCCTTCGGCAAACTTCGTAACGACTTCACTGTATTTTCAAACCTTGACCACGATGTACGCGGTGGGCATGCGGCGAATCACACGTTACTCAGTGGTGTCAAGAGTACCGAGCGCGCTTCCTATCCCGACGGTAATATCACAGTGGACCAGCGAGCGGCCGAACTTGTCGGACACAACACGCGATTCCCATCGCTGGTGTTCTGGAAAGACGGCATGAGCTTTACGCGGACTGGCGTCAAGGTTCCCGGAATCGCTCGACCGAGTGACGCTTTCAAACTGATGTTTGTCGACGACAGCGACGATCAGAAAACGTTTAACCGAGCATCGGTCGAATCAAGCGGCAGTATCCTTGACGCGATTCTTGAAGATGCTCGCGGATTGAAACGAGAACTGGGAAAGGCTGACCGTCGGAAGCTTGAAGAATACTTCTCGTCCATTCGTGAAACGGAAAAGAAGCTGTCTCTGGCCGAAAGCTGGATTGAGAAGCCAAAACCAAAGATTTCGGATTCGGCACTGAAGAAAGTTGCAGAAGGAGCTCGAGACGAAAAAATTGGCAACAACTACGTGGAAGTGTGGCTTGATCTGATGTTCCTCGCGCTGCAGACGGATTCGACACGCGTCGTCTCGATGGCGGTTGAAAATGGCAACTGGAGACTCGATGGGGTGACTGACAGTTACCACACACTTTCGCATCACGGCCAGCGTGATGATCCGCTTCGCCAGTTGGCAATTATCGAGCAACACCTCATGCAGAATCTGGCTCGCTTCGTTGAACGCCTCAAGTCGACTGAACTGCCGGACGGCGGATCGCTGCTGGATACAACACAGGTCCTGTTTGGATCAGGACTTGGCAGTGGCAGCCGACACTCCAATACGAACTTGCCATTGATGCTCGCTGGTGGTGGCTGGAAGCATGGCCACCATATTGACGCTCAGGGCGGCCAACCGTTGTGCAATCTCTATCTTAGTATGCTCCAGCGTATGGGGGCCGAGCAGGACCGCTTTAATCGCAGCTTGAGCACCTTGACCAGTCTCACTACGTAAGGGCGCAGGCACCAGACGGGGTTAAGGAGCGGGGCGACGCTGCTCCGGCAGGATTCGCATCTAACAGTCAACTTGCCGGAACGGCGTTTCGCTTGTTTCGGTCTACGGTTCTTCACATGAAACACCTGAGCCTGATCACCGTCATGTTACTCACAACAGGCGGACGAATCGAAGCTGACGACGCACTGGTATTCATCAAATCGCACTGCGTCAAATGTCATGGCGCCCGTAAGTCCAGTGGTGACCTGCGACTCGATGTCGTGATGTGGTCGCCATTGAATACGGCCAATGTTGAGCTGTGGCAGGCAATTGTTGATCGAGTTGTGTCCAACGAGATACCGCCCAAAAAGCAGCCACGTCCGACTGTTCGTGATCGCGAGGTATTCCTTAAATTAATGCGTGATCGACTCGCGTCGGCGACGGTCAATAGCTCTAAGCGGGTCATCCTGCGCCGGTTAAATCGGAGACAGTTTCGAAACTCACTGCGTGACCTGCTGCATATCGACGTTGCCGTTGAAGACCCGACTGAAGCGTTTCCTGCAGACGACAAAATGCATGGATTTGACAACCTTGGTGAAACGTTGCAAATGTCGGACTTTCTACTGCGGCAGTATCTGAAGGTCGCCCGCATGGCTGTTGATCGCGCGACCTTCGAAGGCGAAATGCCTGAGGCAAAGACGTATACGCTGACTGGCACAAGATCACGTGCATTGAATTACAAGACGCCCGGCAATGATCCTGAACGCGACTATCGTGTGCTGTATCAGAATGACGAACGAGTTCCCGGCGATCCGAGGGGCCAGGTTTGGGCTTGTAGCCTGCCAGCAACGAACTCAGTTCGTTGACAACTTCGGGGTGTTCGTTGTGAAGATTCTTAGTCTGTTTTACATCCGCCACCAGATCGTAGAGCTGAGCGGGCGGCGCATCCGCCTTGATTCGACCGTTCTCGATGTCGCTGTGCTTGTAACCCGCATAGGTAATGGCCGCAGGGCCGCCGAAAGCGTGGGCACCTCGTTTGGCCGCTGTGAATCCGCCACTTCCCTGGGCTCCGATGTACATCCACTTGCCTCGGCGGATGGCCAGATGAGTCGGCTTGCTGGGAGCAAGAACGAGGTGATCGCGCAGCAGATTC
>CALGTK010000147.1 GCA_937904325.1 uncultured Planctomyces sp. | reverse complement strand
TCTATCGTGGACCTTACGAATACTCATCTCCGCTGGTCGAAGGTAGAGATTATTTGATGCAGACCGAACGGCTGAATCCTCCAGCAGAGGCACAGGGTGAAACTGTTGGCGAAGCCTCGGCTGACTCAGACAGTGATTCGTAGCGACGGAGAATTCAGTTGGCTGCTCGGACGAAACAGGACCAGCGAGTACACGTTCTTGCAGTAGTCACGGCCCTGGTGTCGCTGGCTCCGATTGGGCTTGGTTCGTTAGTGACAACACTCGGGGCAGGAATGGCGTTCCCGGACTGGCCGACTTCGGATGGTCAGGGAATGCTTGCTTACCCCTGGTTGCAGTCATCTGGAGACAAGTTCGTTGAACACGGACATCGACTTGCTGGAATGTTAGTTGGATTTTGCACAGTCGGTCTCTGTATGGTCGCTTGGCTTGGCAAGAGTTCAAGCGGAGTTCGATACGCTGTTGTGCTTGTTCTGGCGGGAGTAATTGTTCAAGGATTGTTAGGCGGCTTAAGAGTTCGACTTGATCGTCAGGTTGTTGCTTTTGGGCACAGCGTTTTCGGATGTCTGGTTTTTGTCAGCTTGTGGATGGTCAGTTCAGCAACGAGCAGACACTGGAATCAAAGTGAGAAGGATTTCGTTAATTCAAAATTCGTCTGGTGCCTTGCGTGGGCTTATCCAATTGTCGTGTTAACGCAGTACGTTTTTGGCGGTGTGATTAGACATTTGGGAAGCATGCTACACGCCCATTTGGCAGGTGCCGCACTTGTTTTTCTTTTTGGCTGCTGTGTCGTTATAAGCTCTTTTCGGATGAATTTCCCAAAGGTGCGGTCTCGGGCTGCACTGGTTGGACTGGCTGTATTTGGCCAGGTACTGCTTGGTTTGGGAGTCTGGGTTACAAAGTTTGGATTTGCTCCAGCGGGGCTGGTGGCTGTGCAACATTCAATGCTTCAGGTTGTGGCGAGATCGTTGCACACGGTTGTTGGAATGGTTGTCGTTGCGACGGCAGTTTCATGGGCAGTAACGGTTCTAAAGTCCGATCGTTCGGCGTGTCGTAATCTGGCGACTGGCTGATCTGTCGTGTTTGAATAAGATTCTGCCTGATTTGAAAAACGTATTGAGAACCCACGAAGAATGAGCTCTGCGAGTGTCACCACTGGATTGTCTGGTCGAGAAGCGGCTTTGCCGTTGACTCGGTTTGGTGATTATCTGCAGCTATCAAAACCCCGCATCGCCGTCATGGGGATGGTCGCTGTAGCCGTTGGCTACTTAGTTGGCTGCGAGGGGACAGTTGTGATCGGTGAGCTGCTCACTGCGTGCGTTGGAATTGCCAGCGTTGCGGTCTCCTGCAGTTTTCTGAACCAATGGTACGAGCAGGACACTGATCGTCGGATGGATCGGACGGCGAATCGTCCCGTTCCCGGTGGCCGTGTGCGTCCAGCTGAAGTACTGCTGGTTGGCCTGTTGCTGATGTTTGGTGGGGTTGGCTTGCTGCTGGTTTCCGTGAATACTCTGACGGCTGTGCTGTCGTTCCTGACACTTGCACTCTACGTGGCTGTTTATACCCCACTTAAGCGAGTTACGTTTTTGTGTACGGTTTTCGGTGCAGTTTCGGGGGCGATGCCTCCGGTGCTTGGCTGGACTGCCGCAGGCGGAAGCCTTGATGGTGGAGCCCTGGCGTTGTTTCTCCTTTTGTTTGCGTGGCAGTTTCCTCATTTTCTCGCCATCGCGACAATCTACCGCAGTGACTACGAGTCGGCAGGGCTGCGGATGTTGCCGCTGGTTCGCGGTGAGTCGAATGGAGCCGGGCTTGTAGGTGTCGTTTATGCCTGTGTCCTGATTCCCATCAGCGTGATGGTCTGGGAGCAGGGCATGGCCGGCAATCTTTATCTGACTGTCGCGCTGACGGGTGGCGTTGTCTATCTCGTGAGTTCGATCCGTTTTCTTCTGGATCAATCCAGGGAACGGGCAAAACAACTTGTGCTTTGTTCGATCGTTTATTTACCGACAGTGCTGCTAACGATGACCTGGGACCATTATCGGTTGCTATCATAGTTGATCGCTGATCCGGCTGTGCTGGTTAATAAGCCAGTAGGCTGGCTGGATGTTGATACCCGTTTGCTAAGTGAACTCATCGAGAACTTCTCGATTTTCAGGATTTGAGGCATGTCGCACTCAGAAAACTCACACGGAAGTTCAGCCCCACCACTGAAGATGGGGTTGGCAATTCCGGATTCCAAGCTGTGTATGTGGCTTTTTCTCGGCACCGAGATCATGTTCTTCACAGCGTTCATCGGCAGCTACATCGTGCTGCGGCTTGGTTCGCCAGGCTGGCCGAGCGACCCCAAAGATACGCACATTCTGGTGCTCGCCGGTGGTATCAATACGTTTGTGTTGATTCTCTCCAGCTATCTGGTTGTGTTGTCGCATGAGGCGATGATTGAAAAGAACTACCGCAAGGCGTGGAATTTCATGGCCGGTACGATGGTGCTGGCTTTTGTGTTTCTCGGCATAAAGAGCGTTGAGTACGCCGGAAAGTTTACTCACGACATTGTTCCTGGCCACATCGCCGAGGACGATGAGCAGGCATTGGCAAAGCTGGTCCGTGAGTTCGACTCCTCTCGGATTTCGCTGCTGAATGCGATTGTGCCAGGCGATGACGACGCGAATAAGAAAGCCAGTAAACTGACAACGGGTCCTGGAGAAGGTGAAGCGGCATTTGATCCCGGAATGGTTGCTGCTTACCAGAAGCTCGATAAGAGTTACGGAGAACTGCGTGAGGCTGTTCGAGCAGAAGAAATTCCGCTGCATGTGGGCGTCGATCATGAGCTCAATACGTTGATTATGGATCGTATTGAAGCCATGAAAACTGACGAACAAATCTCGCCGTACTTTCATGTGCACGAACCGCACCCAATGGTTTACGGCAACGTGTTTGCCTCGACTTACTTTTTGATGACAGGTTTTCATGCCATCCATGTCGTTGTCGGGATGATTCTGTTTGGAATTGTTCTGCTGCAAGGCAGCAAGCTGGACGAAACATGGATCGACTTCATCGAGAACAGTGGCCTTTACTGGCACTTTGTTGACCTGGTCTGGATCTTTCTGTTCCCGTTGCTGTACATCGTTGACTTTGGCTGACAGTAATGCAGGTTGCGGTAGTTCGTGCCGACGTCGATCGACATCGGCAGACGGCAACATTTTAAGTGACACATACATCCAAGCCTTGCTTAGACATACAGAAGAGAATGAGTGATGGAAAATCACGAAGAACATCACCATCCCCCGTACAAGTTCATCTTTATGATCCTTATCGTCTGCACCGGGTTATCCTGGATTGCAGATGTGCTTAAGGAAAGTTTTCCAGGCCCAGCCTGGCTTGCCGTGACGGTGTTGGCCATTTCAACGATGAAAGCGTCCTGCGTGATGCTTTACTTCATGCACCTGAAGTTTGAGCGACACTGGAAGTATGTGTTGCTTGCTCCGACATTTATTCTGGCTGTCGGTTTGCCTTTGGCTCTGTTTCCGGATGTTGGCGTTCACTATTACGATGTGGACGTTCCACAGAATCCCATTGAGAGTCGTGCTGCTGGGAATTTCCACGGTGAAGCGGCAGTCGAAGGTCATGCTGCGGGGACACACCACTGAAATTCGGCGGTGACTGTTTCCGGCAGTTGAGGATTGAATTCAGGCCCGGCTTCATTGATTGAGGCCGGGCTTTTCTTTTGTTGAGTCGTGTTGGGGTATTTTGGTTGTAATCTGACGTTGGAGCCGCGGTGGACGAGCAGTCAGCAATTCGAGTGAGTGAATTATCGTTTCGATATGGTGATCGCATTGCGCTGGACACGGTCAGCTTCTCAGTGAAGTCTGGTTCTATTTTCGGGTTCCTTGGGCCGAACGGTGGCGGAAAGACAACACTCTTCAGCATTCTCAGTACCGTTCTGCCTCTACAGGCGGGAGTTGTTACTGCGCTGGGGCATGATCTTAAGAATGATTCTGCCGCGTATCGGCGACAGATAGGAGTCACCTTCCAGGCTCCAGGACTCGATCGACGGCTTACCGTTCTTGAGAATCTGATTCATCAGGGACATCTGTTCGGTCTGAAGGGTGAGCAGCTGCGTCATACTTGTCAGGAGCTGTTGTCACGATTTGGGGTTGCGGATCGGCAAGCGGACATCGTCGATACTTTGTCAGGCGGGCTGAAACGTCGAGTTGAGCTTGCCAAGTGTCTGATTCATGGGCCGTCGCTGTTACTGCTGGATGAGCCGTCGACCGGGCTGGATCCCGGAGCGCGTCATGAACTTTGGGCGAGTCTTGAACAGCTTCGTACTGACCAGGGTGTCACGGTTGTTGTGACGACTCATTTGATGGATGAGGCTGAACGTTGTGATGAACTGGCTCTGTTACATTCAGGAAAAGTAGTCGCGCAGGGCAGTCCATCGGAGCTTCGTAACAGGATTCCTGGTGAGTGTCTGACAATCGTTGCGGACCAGCCGGAAGTTTTGAAAAGTCGGTTAGCGGCGGAACTTCAAATCCAGGCCAAACGCGCGGGAGAGACGCTGCGAATTCACCAACCGAATGGGCAGCAATTGTTCGCCCGGATCATGGATGAATTTTCTGCAGATATTCGGTCGATCTCTTTGGGGAAGCCGACACTTGAGGACGTATTCCTGATGGAGACAGGATCACGTTTCGCGGAGTCAGTCAGCGAGTGATTTTTCGTTTTTCGATCCGCTTCTTTATTTCAGTCAGAGAGATTGTGTAATAGTTGTGAATGCTTCTGCCGCACCAACTTCAGCAGTACATTGCAATCCGCGAGCATGGCTTGCGGTGTGGACGTTGAGTCGTCGTGAAATTACACGATTTCTGCGGCAACGATCGAGACTGATTGGGGCACTGGCAACTCCGATCATGTTCTGGGTGTTGTTCGGTGCAGGTCTGCACGACTCATTTCAGACGCCGGATTGGATGGCGGGAGCCACCAGTTATCGAGCGTACTTTCTGCCAGGCATCACGGCGCTGATTTTGATGTTCACGGCCATCTTTTCGGCGATGTCGATCATTGAGGATCGGCATGAAGGGTTTCTTCAAGGCGTGCTTGTTTCGCCGGTGTCGCGGTCGAGTCTCGTACTCGGCAAAGTGGCAGGCGGCGTCTTTATGGCGGTTGTCCAGGCGCTGATGTTTGTCGGACTCGGATGGCTTATGGGACGCGTTGGTCTGGCGGATGATCTGATCTTCGGAGTCGGGGCTGGCCAACTTGCCCTGCTGGTCTTATTCATGACCGTCGTTGCGTTTGGTCTGACATCATTAGGTTTCATGCTGGCGTGGAAGTTGGACTCCATTCAGGGATTTCATGCGATCATGAATGTGTTTCTGATGCCAATGTGGTTGCTGTCCGGAGCATTTTTTCCGGCGTCTCAATCAGGACCATTATCGTGGATCATGAAACTGAACCCGCTTTCTTACGGAGTTGCTGGTATCCGTCGGCTGCTTTTTGATGGATCGGCCGGTCGAGCTGTTGAATCGTCTGGCTCTGGGCCGCCTGCTTTGTGGGTGTGTTTCCTGATGTCGGCTATCTTTGCCGTACTGTGTTTCCAGGGGGCCGTGTGGCAGGCGCGTCGTGATCGAGTTCATGTGCAGCGAACTGGTACCAGGGGACGAACTTCAAAGGGCAGTGGCGGACATGTAAATTGAGCTGAAGGTCTATGGTCTGGACTTCAGCCCTTGTCAAATGAATGTTGTGCGGTCCTGGGTGATAACGAGAGTAGCGTGATGAACGAGCAAACTGAAAAATCACGAGGCAGCCTGTTTGTTGTCGGTTTTGTGCTGTGGGGAGCGGTGTTTGTTGCACTGTTTTTCATGTGGAAGCAGCGAAATACGGAGTTGGCAGCGAAGACAGATCCGGATGCTGAGTTGGTGATGATTGAAGGAAACGGTTCCAGCGACGTGCCAGATTCTGAGAGCACGGCAGTTCCGGAACCGGTCGAGATAGCGATCACCTGGCCCGAGGAAGGTGTCCGCGATTTTGCTTTGACAGACAGTCGAAATGAGGCACTGTCGAAGAACGATCTGCTTGGCAAACCATGGATCGCCTCATTCATCTTTACTCGTTGTGCTGGTCCGTGTCCCCGGGTTGCCGCGGCATTCAAACAACTGCAGAAGCGATATCCGGAACCCAACGTCAACCTGGTGACTTTCACCGTCGATCCGGATTACGACACTCCCGAGGTACTCACGAAGTTCGCCAGTTTCTGGGAAGCGGACCTTGATCGGTGGTTTTTTCTCACCGGCGAAAAAGACACGATCTACAACATGGTTCATAAGGATTTTCTCATGCCGGTCGCTCCATCACCAGATCCGACACCGGGCTGGGAAATCATCCACACGACCAATATTTGCCTTGTGGATGCGACCGGCAAAGTCATTGGAAAGTATAATTCGCTGAAGGAAGATGAGATCGTGCTGTTGCGACGGGATCTTGATGCGTTGCTGGATAACTAGCTGGAAATTTATGCGGTGAGCTGTTGCGGCATTTCTCGCGACGCTTTGCCAGGAGACTAAAAGCGTGACGATGCTTCTTGCTGCGGAAATTCCTGACTGGCTGGCTGCTTTGCCGACGATCAACGCGTCGCTCAACGGCCTGGCGACTGTTCTACTTATCGTGGGATTTCTGTTGATCAAGCAGGGCAAACGTGATGCTCACCGGAGCGTCATGCTGACAGCCTTTGGGGTTTCGGTCGTTTTTCTCGTCTGCTACCTCGCGTACCACGCCGGGCTGCATCACTACACCGGCGAGCGAGGGAAGCCGTTTACAGGCGTCGGAGCTGTGCGAATCGTTTATTTCACGATTCTGATCAGCCACGTAATCCTGGCGGCCGTCGTGCCCATACTTGCAATCATTACGATCTATCGAGGATTGAAGGCCGATTGGGTTCGTCACAGGAAGATAGCGAAAGTCACCTTTCCCATCTGGCTTTATGTGTCGATTACGGGTGTAGTGATTTATCTCATGCTGTATCATCTACCGTTGGAGTAAGGCTATGAAATACGTGACATCCAGAATGCTGATGATCCCCATCCTGGCGGTCGTGCTGACGCTCAGTGCTCCGGCAGCTTCAACGGCGCTGGCGTGCCCGATGTGTAAGGCCGCCAACGAAGAGGATGATGCCAAACCGCGAGCGTATATGTACAGCATTCTGTTTATGCTGACCGTACCAGCGACGCTCGTCTCGGGTGTCACATTCAGCCTGTTCAGGATGAGCCGGCATGAAGCCGAGGCACTACGCGATGCGGGATTGTCAGACGAGTAATCCGATGCCGGCTCGGATGAATCATCACAGGCTTAGTTGCAGTAGACGTTGTCAAAGTCGTTTTGTCGTGAATTCAGTTGCTGGCTCCGCGGTCTTTTGATCACGGGGCCTGTTTTGTTTCCGCCCGGCCACGGTGCAGTGGATAATCCAGTCTGGTTAAAGGTGTAGCATGTTGAAGGGCAACGCTCTTGTTGGTCAGTCTGGAGGGCCAACTTCGGTTATTAATTCGACGCTGGCTGGAGTCATCGAAGGCGCTCGACGGTCCAGGCGAATCGGTCGACTGTTCGGCATGAGGTTCGGAATCGAAGGCGTGCTGGGCAATCACCTGCTCGATCTGGATGGCTACGACCGGGCTGCGACAAAGAAATTGCAACTCACGCCGAGTAGCGCACTGGGATCAAGCCGGCTCAAGCTGCAGGAAGAGCACTTCGAGCCAATCCTGAAGCGGTTGAAGAAGTACAATATCAGGCACTTCTTCATGATCGGCGGCAACGACACGATGGACACGATTCATCGCGTTGTCGAATACGCCAGCAACGCTGGCTTTGAGATGACCGGAGTGGGTGTTTCGAAAACGGTCGACAACGATTTGTTTGGCACAGATCACACTCCTGGCTATGCAAGCGCTGCACGATATGTGGCGTTAAGCATTCAACAGGGCGGGCGGTTGGCTCGTGACATGCAGCGGGTCGATCAGTTCGTTGTGTTTCAGACCGTTGGCCGAAGTGCCGGATGGTTGCCGGCGGCAGCGGCGTGTGCAAAGAAGAGTGCGGCTGATCCTCCGCATATTATTCTGATGCCAGAAGTCGCGTTTGATCGTGGGAAGTTTCTGTCGGCAGTCGAGAAAGCCCATAAGAAGTTTGGTTTTGTATCGATTGTCTGTGGCGAGGGGATTACCAACGCGGACGGAAGTCCTGTCAGCGCGTCGGGCACGCAGGATCGATTTGGCAATGTCGAGTTTGGGGCGATGGGGGGAACGAGTGCCGCAATGATGTTACACCGGATGATCAGCGACGAGTTCGACTGGCGAGGCGAGTTTCAGGTCACTGAGTCATTGCAGATGTGTGCGGCCGATCGAGCGGTCAAACTGGACATCGACGAAGCATTTGGATGTGGCAAAGAGGCCGTCCGGCTCGCTGAAAATGGCACAAGCGGCGTGATGGTGACGATCGATCGTGTCTCAAAACCTGGTGAGCCGTACGCCACTGATTTCGGAACCGTTCCATTAGGTCAAGTGGCAAACGCCGAGCGACCGATGCCGCAAAAGTTCATTTCAAAGGATGGACTCTTCGTAACAAAGGCATTCCTCAATTATGCCAATCCACTGATTGGTGAACTGCCCAGCTTCTTCGATCTTGATTTGAAAAAGGCAAAGCCGTAAGCAGTGACCGATCGGAAGTTGTTAGAGCGTTTTCGATTCAGTTGCGATTTTTCGACAAGGGTTTGCGAGGTAGCTCCCGACTGAGTCTTTCAACCTGTTGTTGATAGTTACTGTCTCCAGCTAGATTCTTCCATTCGTTCGGATCGTTCTTCAGGTCATACAGCTCCGTGCTTTCGTCCTTGTAGCGGATCAGTCGCCAGCGCGCATCGCGAACGGAGACGTTGCCGGGGTCAAACGATGTGACAACTGAACGTTTTGACGCCTGGTTGGGGTGTTGCATGAGTGGGATGAGGCTGTCACCATCGAGTCCGTCTGGAGTGTTCAACCTGCACAACGCAACCAGGGTTGGGTACAGGTCGATAAGACTGACGGATACGTTGCAGCGACTGCCGGCAGGAGCAAACTGATTCGTCAGGCGTTTCGGTGGAACGATCACCAGTGGCACACGAGTTGATCGCTCCCAGCCCGTCCACTTGCCCCAGTGTTGCTTCTCGCCAAGATGCCAGCCGTGGTCGCTCCACAGCACGATGATGGTGTTGTCGCCGAACTGGCCAGCATCAAGAGCGTCAATCAGCTGACCGATGTGCGTGTCAACGAATGTCGTGCAGGCCAGGTAGGCTTCGACGGCTGATTGCCATTGGCCGTGTTTTAAAACAGTGTCGTGCCGGCCAGCGGTCACAGCTTCGGTCGCCCATGCCTTTGCAGTCTCACTCAAATCGTCGAAGTCGTGTTTGTTAATGGCGGGTAGCTCTGCAGGCTCTTCCTTGAACCGCTCGAAATACCTGGATGGTGCAAACAGCGGGATGTGAGGACGGTAGTAGCCGACGCCCATGAAGAACGGCTGCTCTGAATTTGTTGTTGAGTGAGTTTGCAATTGCTTGACAGCCCAGTCGGTGATCTGGGCGTCACCCATTTCCGAATCAGGGACGTCGAACGGCCCCCAGTCGAACGATTCGCCTTCAGTGCTGTCGGGCTTGCGATCCGAGGGCATCCGGTTGAGCGGAAGGATAACCTCGCGACCATGGTATTTGACTGGATGCCTTGGGTTGCTCGTTTTCTTTGAGGGAAGTTCCGATTTCGAGTATCGCACGAGGTCGCGGCTCAGTGGACTCCAGCGTTGCTCGACACCGAAGTGATGATCGAACATCCGCTGGTTGTCCGATGTGCCGGAATGCATCAGCTTTCCCGTGCCGTACGTGACGTAGCCGGCGTCATGAAATGAATGTGGCAGGACTCGTGCATCAGGATGTTGTGCAAAGAACTTTCCACTTCTGTTTGACCAGACGTTGGTATTCCAGGGCATTTTTCCACTGAAGATGGCCGCACGTGACGGGTTGCAAGCCGGAGATGTGCAATGGGCATTCGTGAAGACAATCCCTCGTTCGGCAAGGCGATCCATGTTCGGCGTCAACGCCTGCGGATGTCCGCCAAGAAAGCCGACCCAATCGTTCAGGTCATCGATGGCGATGAACAGGACATTGGGACAGTCAAAGTCAGAAGAATCTTCCGCTAAGCCGTGCGACGAAGTTACCACGAGCAAAAGAAAAATTACTAATGGAAATACTCGATCAGCCATTGTTTGATTCCTGGGCCAGAATCAGTTCATACATCTCGCTGAGGCTATCGACTACATGAGTTGGCTCGGCAGCCCGAAGTTGTGATTCACTCTGCGCGCCGGTGGTCACGCCGAAGGTCATTCCGCATCCGGCGTTCCTGCCTTCTTCGATGTCAATTGCGGAATCACCGATTTTGGCGACTGATTCGCTGGCTGCGCCTCCGATCTGACGGATGGCCAGTTGGATCATGTCGGGTGCCGGACGACCGTCTTCGACGTCGCTGGCGGTTACCAGACCGTCGATGTCGCGCCCGACGATCCAACCGGTTTTTTCAACAAGCCTTTCGGCAGTGGCTCTGTCGTAACCGGTATTGAGGAAGACCTTGATACCGTGCTGCGCGAGTTTCGCGAACGTAGCCGAAGCTCCCGGTTGCTCTTTGACATCCAGTGTTTCGTAGGCCGCTGCCAGTCGCTGTTTGAAGTCGGCGAAGATCGTTGCAACTTCATCGTCAGGATGCGCGTTTCCATCAAGTGCCAGCACGTCGCGAATCGCTTGAGACTTTTCTTTGCCGGCTCCGGCTTCCTGAACCTGGCTCTGCGAGAACTGATAACCAGCAGCGTTAATGGCGGCTCGCACGGTCTTGTAGACGACGTTGTCTTCATCAACTGTCGTGCCGGCCATGTCAAAGATGACGAGTTTGATCGTTGGTGTCATTAGATTTTCCCCTTCTAATGTCCTGGCTCAAAGAGGACGCACGGAACAGTGGCCTCTCGCTTTTGTGGATTGATGATGCGATGCGGAACGTGACTTTCGAAATAGAGACAATCGCCCTTGTAAAGTGGATGTACTTCGCCCTCGAACTTGAACTCGATGGTACCCTGTTGAACCATCAGGATCTCTTCCTCTTCGTATGACAATGCGTCGTCGCACGCACCGCGCCGGGTGGAACGGATCCATGGAACGATCAGGACGTTTGTATGCCAGTGATTCATAGACGGTTGTGTTTGTCTTGCTCTTGTCGCGTTCAACAACTTTCCGCTCGTCGTTCGCGACTTTGATCAGCGTTGGCTTCTCGTCGAGTCCTTGCACGAGTTCTGCAACGGTCACGCTGAGTGCGGATGCAATCTGGCCTAGTGCGGGCAACGACGGGGTGCTGCGAAAGTTTTCGACTTTCGAAAGCCAGCTTCGCGTCAGTCCACTGCGAGTCGCGACATCTTCAAGCGTGAATTGCCTGTTCAGCCGGTGCCTGCGGATACGCTGCGCGAGTTCAACGAGGTTCATGTTTTATTTCACTAACGCCTGATAAAGGGGGAAATGATGGATCCCGTCAGGCATGCTGCCGCGACAATCGCAAAGACAAGCGACGTTTCGCCATTGGATTCAATGACCCAGCCGATCAGCGGTTCACCCAGTCCGGCGAATACATAGGCAAACGTGTTCATCACGCCCGTGCCGGTGCCGGCACGGGCGCGACCCAGCAGGTCAGGGCACAGTGCCCAGAAGGCGGATTGCGGTCCATAGGTAAAGAAGCCGGTCAGCAGTAGCAGCGGCACGCCCAACCAGTGATCTCGCGACAAAAAATACATCGCTACCGAACAGGCGGCGGCGAGAAACAGAAACAAACTAATCACGCGAGAGCGGTTCGAGTGAAACACGCGGTCGGATAGCCAGCCGCTGGCTATCGCTCCGAACGCCATGCCGACTGGCAGCGCGAGCGCCATCCATTTCGTGTCTGAGTTCTTCCAGTCTTCTCCAAGAAAATGGACGGGCACCCAGATCAGCAATCCATACCTCGCCATACTTTGAAAACCAATGGCCAGACTCGCGATTATGAAACGCGGATTGCTAAGAACATAGCGGTATCGCTGCCACGATGACTCGTTGTGAGTTGGTTTAGTCCTGGGTGTGATACCAGACTCGTTGCCTGCGTCATTCGATTCATCCGGCAACGGCGCGAAGCCCAACTCTTCCGGACGATCTCGTACAATGACGTAGTACACCGCGCCGCCGATGAGTAACAGCAAGACGGGAAGCCGAAATATCCACCGCCAGTTGAGGTCAAGTTCCAGAATCAATGTTGACGTCGCAAATGCCAGCACGGACGAACTGCCTGCGGCAAAGACGTAGGCTCCGTACACTTTCCCGCGTTCGGACTGCGGCCACCAATTGGAAAGGACTCGGCTGCCTGGAGCCCAGCCCATCGACTGAGCATAGCCATTGGCGGCCCAGGGAATCGTCAGACTGGCAAAGCTCGTCCCGAAGCTGACCATCCAGTTCAAACCGCACGAAAGCACGGCGCCGAGACTCATCAGTCGGCGGCCACCGAATTTGTCACCCAGGTTTCCGTTAATTGACTGGCCGATCGCATATGTCCACAAGAGTGCCGCGCTTGCCCATCCGAGCGTTGACTTCGAGAGGCCCAGTTCCTGCTGAATACCCGGAATCGCAAAGCCGAACGTCTGCCGCCCCGTATAGAAGAACAGATAGCAGAACATCGTTGCCAACAGCATCCGCCATTGTGCAGCGCGAAAGAGCCCGGGTGATAGTACGGGTTGGTTCAATGCGTGACTCACGGCTTCAGTTGGACGTTGACAGGCCAGGGTGTTGATTTATAGTCAACATGGTTGAAGTATAAGAGAGCCGTGATCAAAAACCATCCGGTGCTGGGAGAGTCCACTTTGACTGAAGTTCAGCATCCATTGCTCGAATCTATTGGCGACGTTTCCTCTGTCCTTACGTCGCTGCGAACGGAGCGTCTGTTTCTGGTTCTGGATGAAACGGCTTACGAGGCATCGGGAGCCAAAGACGTTCTCGAACCGTTCCTGAAACAGAAAGCGGTGGAGCGGTTTACGGATTTCGAGCTGAACCCGAAGTTAGAGGATGTCCAGCGCGGCATTGAGGTATATCGCGGCAGCGAGCCGGATTTCGTGATCGCACTGGGTGGTGGTACGGCCATTGACCTGGCAAAGCTGATCGGGTCACTTGCTGTACAACCAGAATCCGCACGCGACATCGCGATTGGTAATGCCTCGATTCAATTCGATGGCAAGCCGATGCTGGCGATCCCAACGACGGCCGGAACAGGTAGCGAAGCGACTCATTTCGCTGTCGTCTACGTCGAAGGTAAGAAGTATTCGGTGGCGCATCCATCGTTGTTACCGGACTACGCCGTCGTCGACCCGAAGTTGACCGAGAGTCTGCCAGGACGGATAACTGCTGCGACGGGACTCGACGCATTCTGTCAGGCGATTGAATCGATCTGGGCGGTCGCAGCAACGGACGAGTCGATTCTAT
This sequence comes from uncultured Planctomyces sp., assembly GCA_937904325.1. Taxonomy (GTDB): domain Bacteria; phylum Planctomycetota; class Planctomycetia; order Planctomycetales; family Planctomycetaceae; genus JABMPE01. Next base: position 4,835 of record CALGTK010000147.1, on the reverse strand, counting down.
ACGCGACCGAAGCGGCACGACTGGCCTTTGAAAATCTCGTATCTGCCACCAATGTACCGACGACTGAAGCTCGCCGAGCGATGTGCCGCGCTTCTCATCTGGCCGGCAAAGCAATCAACATCACGAAGACCACCGCACCTCATGCGCTGTCGTATGCACTCACGTCGCGTTACGGCGTACCACATGGAATGGCAGTCGCAGTTACGCTGGCTCCCATGTTCGCATTCAACGCGAGCGTGACGGACAAGGACTGTTCAGATCCGCGTGGTGCGTTGGCAGTTCGTGACCGCATCGCCCGGATATTAGATATTCTGGGAACTGATAACGTCGACGACGCATGTTCGTCGATCAGCAATCTTCTGTCGCGGGTTGGCTGCCCAACGCTGGAAGAAATCGACGTTCAGGGCGACCTGATGAGCATTGTTGACTCCGTCAATGTCCAGCGGCTCGCAAATAACCCTCGTCGTGCGAGTCGCGAACAACTCCTTGAAATCCTGCAACACACAGGCCCATAGGAAATGCACGCATTTTGAATTCGATCCCGGCTCTTCTAATGCCGAGTCGCGTTTGACGATGTCCTTTCTGTCACCACCATCCAGTACCATCCCGAAATCTACATCCTCTGCATGGTTCCGCGGGTACCATGCCAGCCTCAATGGGGCCGTAAGAAAAACGTGCTGAGTTCACGCTCAGGATCCATTAGTGTTTTCGACGCCCATGCACACCAGCTATTGATATCCGTTCGTTTACCGGACAACCCTGTGCTGTCGGTGTGTGTCCGGGAGCCGTGAAGAATATGACCAGTCAGGTGATTAAATGAGTGTTCCGTACGATCTTGTCCCGACAGCCCGCCTGTCTGGTATTCACATGACTGGAACAGTTGTCCGTCGTTTTCTGATCAGCTATCCGGTATCTCCAGATATTCTTTCCTGCCATCTGCCGCCGGGAGCGGAGTGTGCAACTCACGACGGTTTTGCGTGGGTGTCAGCCTGCTTTGTCCGAATGGACGACATGCGGCCCAACATTCTTCCGAGGTTTGTCGGGATGGGCTTTAACTATCTGATTCACAGAACGAGGGCTCGCCTTCCCTTCCCGGATGGCAAGCTGCGCGAGGCCGTTCTGGTCTTGCAGCCGAACATCAATCGACCGCTGTTAAGTTCGTTTGGCTCCTTGCTGACGGGCGTTGGATTTCGGAACCGTCAAATCGACTTCACGGAAGACGAAGACAACTGGCGAATCCGGATGATCTCTCAGGGTGAACTTCTGTACGATGCAGAAATATCGAAATCGAGTTGTTCCGAATCAATCACGACTGAATCCCGGTTTACAACTGTTCCAGAAGCTGACAAGTTCCTGCTGGGAGTGTCCTTTGGTGGACAGTGGGTAAAGGGCCAGACAAATCTGAAGCTTCTTCCCGAAACACATGATCCGTGGACGACACGTGCCTGTACCTGTACTACCCATAAGAATCAGTTTCTTGAATCACTTGGCGTCGATGCAATTGATGCAGATCACGCGATCACGATGACACAGATCCCACACTACTTCGGAATCACTCCAATCAAGACGACTTTGAAATGCGCGACCGAAGCTGACACTTCGCTGAATCGGAGCGGGGGGTAGACGCTTAATCTGATGCTGATAAGTCTCTTCCCGCTGCCCGGTTGCCTGTAGACGCCACTAAGAAAACGCAGAGACGCGGGTGCCCCGCCTTTTACACCGCGACCAGTTTCAGGGTCGTACGCTAACTTTCGCATGCAGTGGCTCCACTGCCTCATCGGAATCATTCGAAATCAGCGAGCGTTTGAACTTTGGCGGCAACCCGAACAGTGCGAGCAGGCTGCGGAAGTGACGATCTCACTGCTCAGAACGGCGTCGCAGTCGTCGTCGATGCAGTCGGCATGGTTTCGTGGTGACATGCAGGGGATGTCGACTCAGGAGCGGCGAGTTGACATGCGTTGCCCGAGTGTTGTCGGCGGGCTTACGATGCACGGCTGTCAGACAGGCACCACGAGAGGCGTTCACCCGGAATGGGATCCATCCGTATTGATACCGACGTTGCGTTCCTTGATGCGTCGCGCGCTGAGCGGGCCGATCTTTACCGTCCGGCTGAAACGGCGACTCATTATCCGATTGCAGTGTTTCTTCACGGTGGAGCATTCCATCGCGGCGACAAGGCGTCGGAGAGGTCGCAGACGCTCTGTCGGTTGCTCGCCGAGTCTGGCGTCGCGGTGCTCAGTGTGAATTATCTGCTGTCCCCCGGAACCGAAGGTGAAAAACGCTGGCAGGCGTGGCCGACCAACCTGCTCGATGCGGCGAGTGCAGTTCGTTTTGTCGTTCAAAATGGACAGAAGTTGGGTTTGGACCCGTCGCGAATCGCCGTGGTGGGAGCATCGGCCGGAGGAACCCTGGCTTTGCTGCTCGCTTTCGGAGCCGCCGATACGCTCGCCGGTGAGCCCATTTCCGATTCCATCTGTTCAGTGGTCAACTTTTACGGGCGTATTGACTGGTCTCGTCACACTGATGAAAAGAAGATGCCTTCGTCCGCAGACATCGCTCGGGCGGCCTCTCCGCTCACCTGGATCGAATCGCGGCAGGGCGTGTCGCCTCCCGTTCTCACCTTTCACGGCGACAACGACCAGGTCGTGCCTGTTGAGCACGCCTGGCTGCTGGATGAGGCGCTGCGAGGGCGAGGCATTCCGCACGAACTTGTAATTCTTCCAGGAGTTCCGCATGCCTTCGCATTGGAGCCATCTCCGGAGACAATCTGCGATCGTCTCACCGGTTTCCTGGCAATGCAACTTAAGCAGACGACCGCGACATCGGCCCGGAGCGAATCATGACTGACACGCTCACGACGCACGATCTTCCACTGGGCACGGTCTTCCCCGACGCTCCGTACTGCCGTCTTCTGGTGCAGGCAATCACGAAGCAGAAGGCCGGCGTGGAAGTCTCTGCGGATTCGATTGCCGCGCTCGAGCAGGCTCGGCTTGAGCTGTGGAGTCGGTCGAACGAGATCAAGAATCGGGGGATGCACGAGTACGGCCTGCTCGCGGCTGACTGCTACGGCTTCGAGACTCGCGACGGTGAACTCGACTATCCCTGGATGGAATCGGAGTACCGGCGGGTTGGATACGGCAGCAACTACTACACCTGCGACCTTGAAAAAAAAACGCTGGTGCCGGTCACCGTCTCGAATGACAAGCCGCGAGTCATAGTGTTCGCGACCGGTCGCGCTTTTGCAGAAAAGAATGCCCGGCTGGGAAATATCTCTGCTGAGGATGCGGTCGAAAAAGCCCGGGACATCATGTCAGCTCAGGTCTACCTTGTTGGAAGCCGGCTTGTGCCCGGTTACTCGGAAGGCGACGTGTCGGTCGTAGCCGTTGCATACGACATGGTGACCAGTGAGGAAGAGACGCCGGCACTCCGCATTCAGAATCTGCTCAACCCCGCTTACCGGCATCCCGTTTCGATCCTCGCCGCCGAACGAATTTTCGGGCCGATGATTGCCGAGGCTGAAGCCTACCCGACTGGTGGCCTGGTGCGTCGTGATGGGCGGATTGTTGGCAAACCACTGTCTGACGACGAGATCATTGTCAACCTCAGTAGGCTGATCCTTGTTGGCGGCAGCGTGGGCTGCATCGTGTCGATTCAGGCGGCGCGGTGGCTCGATCATCTGATGAGAGAGCTTTCCGTTTCAGAGGCCGTCCGCGAAGAAGCCGCGCGAGCGTTCCTTGTCATAAACCTTGGTCCAACGACACCGATCCAGGCTGGCGACACAAATCTGCTTTCGGTGATCAATATTCGCGACGAGTTCGTTTTCGCCGGCAACCATACCGAGCCGCACGAAATCCGGGCCCGCTCCACAGGACGCTGCCTGTTTGCCGATGACAGCCAGGCCGATTCAGCTACGGCCAGCGACTGGACCGCGGTCCTGGACGCGCCCGGTACGCTGACTCCCACGCCAGATGGCTTCCAGCTGGACCCGCTGCGCACTCACTTTGGCCATTCGCTCAAGCATTACGCCAATAGTCTGCGCGACATCGGCCTGAGTAGCGTCGTGGGTCGTGCACTGGCTCACCAGGGGGGCTTTCGCCTTGGTGAAATAATTGCTGAAGCTGAACAGTCCGGCGAGCTGAAAACAGCGTGGCCGATTGATGGCTGCAGACCGTGACGCTGGTGTTGAACAGAAGAGATAAAGGATCGAAGCTACGCGCAGACTCAGGCTACTTCACGTCTTCTGAGTGCAGAGAATGCCACCCTCAACAGCACAGCAGCTGGCATAGCACATGGCACCGGACAATGACGCAAGCGGCGACATCCGAGTCGGTCGTCGCCCCGTTTGACAGTGTCAGACTGGAGACCCGCGGGGAAACCATTGAACTCAGCCGCAAAGACGATCAATTCTTCGTCACTCGAATCGAAACGGATGGCGATCAGGATCACCGTCGAGAGTCCCACCAGATTGTCATGACAACAGGCTCTCACCTGATGCAGACTTACTGGCTTCAGATTGGGAGTGAATTTCGCCAGCTCCCCTGGTTCTTCCGCATCGAAGAGAAGATGTGGATTCCGTCTGCAGATACTTTTCTCAATCCACCGCCGGGGGACCAGAACTCAGGACAATGGAATAACAGCTGTATCAGCTGAGACGCACTATCTGAGAGTATCCGATGATGACTTCGAGCAGGCTGTGACGGGGTGGTCAAATAGTGGTCAGCAGGCCCGCGCAGCGAGTCTTCAGAGAACCGCCGTCGAATAGAAAAAGGCACGATACAAGGCCCTGCACAACATTGCAGAGATTCGGATCGTGCCTCAATTACCCGGCCAGGACT
>CALGTK010000146.1 GCA_937904325.1 uncultured Planctomyces sp. | reverse complement strand
CCGGTGACGACTCACCGGAGGGCTCTTTGCTGTAAGTCGCTGGTTGAGAGCAACCAGCCAGCCTGTCGATCGATTAGATGCCCTTGTCGAGGACGAGTTTGAGCAGGTTGCCGACTCGGTTTGAGTAGCCCCACTCGTTGTCGTACCAACTGATCAGCTTGAAGAATTTACTGTTCAGCTCGAGGCCTGATCCAATGTCAAGGATCGAAGATGCAGGGCTGTGGATGAAGTCGCTTGAAACGACTTCATCGCTGGTAACTTCCAGGACTCCTTTAAGGTAAGTTTCGCTGGCTCGCGTCATCGCGTCAGTGATTTCTTTGTAGCTGGTTTCTTTGACGGTCTTAACGGTCAGATCGACGGCAGACACGGTCGGCGTTGGAACTCGGAATGCCATTCCGGTGATTTTTCCCTGGACTTCCGGACAGACCAGCCCCACGGCTTTGGCAGCACCAGTTCCCGAAGGAATGATGTTGATAGCTGCGCTGCGGCCGCCTTTCCAGTCCTTGCGGCTTGGACCGTCGACTGTCTTCTGAGTCGCCGTGTAAGAGTGAACGGTCGTCATCAGGCCTTCGTCGATGCCGAAGCCTTCTTTGAGCAGAACATGCACGACAGGTGCCAGACAGTTTGTTGTGCACGAAGCGTTCGACATGACGTGGTGCTGTGCAGGATCGTAATCCTGGTCGTTGACACCCATGACGAAGGTCTTGAGATCACCTTTAGCTGGAGCCGAGATGATGACTTTCTTTGCTCCGGCAGTGATGTGACCGCCAGCTTTTTCCGCATCACAGAACAGGCCGGTTGACTCGATGACGACGTCAACTCCGAGTTCCTTCCAGGGAAGTCCGTCGGGAGTTCGGGCAGACACAACTTTAATGGTTTCGCCGTTAACGATCAGCAGATCCGGTTCGTCTTTTCCGTCGCTCGTTCCGTGGCTGACTTCGCCCTGGAAACGGCCCTGAATGGAATCGTATTTCAGAAGATACGCGAGGTTGTCAGCGGGGACAATATCTCCGACGGCGACGATGTTGACGTCAGTTCCGACCAGGCCCTGTTCGTGAAGAGCGCGGAAAACCAGACGACCGATTCGTCCAAAACCGTTGATTGCAATGTTAACTGCCATTCTTCTTCTCTTTCTGTCTTAATGAAAACTGTTTCGCTCGTCGTCAGTCGTCCGATGGCCGCCCCGGACAGTCGTCCGAACGACGGTCTGCACCGACATGACTGACACTTTGTGAGCGGCTTTCACACAGCGTGTCTGCTGCAGGTTTTCCAGCGGGCGTTCCGCGAAGAAATAAAAGTCGCTTCAGAACAGGAGAGCGAATTGCCTGTCCGGTTATCGCATTGCTCGGCGGGATCATCCACCGAAGGAGTGACTCGCTGTTCGGCGTTGCCGCGTTCTGCGCTGCTCATGGCGAGAATTCAACCGGATGGTTACAAGCCATTGCCGACTCAAGAGTTGCGAAGTTTATCCACTGCGAAGTGCTTTTCAACTGGCCCCGCAGCGATACGCGATTTCGATATCATGTTGATGGTGTAACCTGCTTCATGTAAACAGGTTAAGTGTGGTGTCTGAGGATTCCGTCAGTAGCGTTACCTCTGGCGGAGATGACCCGAATTGCTACTCACGGGGATTTCGAGGCGATGTTCCCGTTTGGATTCAGCGTCCTGGGCCGCTGGAAGAACCACCATTCGACAAGCAGCAGGCCGAACGCGAGGAGCGTCACGATCGACCAGACAGGCCGATCGCTCGTCAGGACTTCGGAAGCGGGCGTGACTGTCTGTTCGTCAAATTCAATCGAGCTGACGGGTATCAAAGTTGACTCTGCCGAGCTCAGCAGGTTGGCGGCAACTGATCGTTGCTCGGCGGCTTTGGTCGAGATGCGATATCGACCGACTTGACTGGCGGTAATCCCTCGTACATTTCCGGCTTCGTCGGCCACCACTTTCTGGAGGGTGTCGTCAGGTCCGTTGATCTCGTATGTCGCTCCGGCATTTAGTTTGATCGCTGGCAGGATACCGGTTTGAACACTGGCGATGTCTCCGATGGACGCTTCCTGCCTGGTAAGTTGAACGAGGTTTGCGACGAGCACTGGAAACGCCACTCGAAATTCAAGAGTCGAGCGGCTTGTGTGAAACAGCGTGTGGAAAGCCAATCGCGACGATGATCGCTTTCGCAGGATCAGCGGCCCATTGGTGCCGGACGCGATGACCGAGTAACCAGCTTCTTCAAAGTCTCCGACGTCGACACCGGCAACCGGTTGGTCGGCGTCGGCGATCTCAACGTCTAACAGTTGCGTGTGCCGAAGCAGCGGCGTCGTTTGGTCCCAATCGAGAAAATTTGTTATCGCCGAAGATGGTTGGACCAGAGACTCGGTATCGTGGGGCGTAACGCCGACCAGAAAATGAACCGCCGCGATCAAGCCAGCGTCGATACTTTTGTCGCTGATGACCAGGTCGTACGGCACGGATCGTTGCGCTGGCTGTTTGGGTTTCGGAAAGAGATCGACTCCCGGCGTGGCTGCCAGTGCTCGGCGATAGCTGTCGAGATGCGGTGACGCATAAACTCGGAGTGGTCTTGCCGGTGGAAGGTCGAGCCACGCAACGTTGTCAGCGGGTAATGAATCGAACTGCGCATTTCCGGGATTGAGCCGAGCTTCGAGTGCTGTTGAAAGCTCGGAAGTGACTCGGAAGACGATTCGTTGAGACTCGCCGATTCCTAGGACAAATGGCTGCTCGCCGATCCGTTGCCCGTCCTGCAGAAGGACGATTTGTCCCGAGAAGTCCGCCGACGATTCCACTCGCAGGAAGACGTGCCAGTCCTGTGAAGATGTCAGACGAGCGTTGAATGCCGTGATGCCGGCATTCGGACCGGCGGCCGGCAACTGTTGATAATTGACTCGAAACGGCAGTGCGAATCGGACTTTGCCAGGGATGTTTCCATCCGAAAAAAGAACGGACGATTCGACGGGAACTGTTTTTGCCAATGCCTGCGTCAGTCGAAAAGCATTTTCCAGCTTACTTCTAACATCCCGCACGCTAATGGCCGCTAACGCGTCGTGAAGAATTCGGCGATTGCCGGTGAACTCGGTCAGCCGGTCAGCCGATGAATGGACGGCGATCAATGAAATCCGTTGATCGGGATTCAGTCTGTCGACGAGGTCAGACACTCGCTCTTTAGCAAGATCCAGTCGAGTTTTTCCAGTCACGCGATCGGTCGCCGCCATACTTGCCGAGCAGTCGATCAGGACCGGTTGGTAGTTGGCTTGTTCGGCAGTGCTTGGCACAAATGGTTGCATGGCTGCCACGATTAGCAGAATTAGAACAGCCATCTGCAGCCACAGCAGAATGTTGCGACGGAACTTCTGGAATGGCGAGTTGACTCGTTGGTCGTTAACGACGGCCTGCCAGAGCACGAGTGACGAGATTTCGACGCGTGGACGTTTCAGCTTTAGAAAATAGAACACGAGCAGCGGCACGAGCAGAAGCAGCCACCACGCGTTGGCTATCGTGGAAAATCCAGGCCAGCTCATCGAACCCATCCTCGACGCAATAGCGTTTTGAACAGGATCGATTCAAGAGAATTGCCCGAGCTGACGGATTCGAATCGACCGTTCCGTCTGCGACATTGAGATGCCAGCCAGTCTTGCTGCGTCTGCCGATGTTCGTGGTAAAGATCGAGAAGATCGCGAGCGGATGAGACGTCGAGTGCCTGGCTGGTTTCGCAGTCGACCAGCCGAACGTCACCGGTGACGTTCGGATCGATCTCGTTAGGACCGAGAATCTGCAGGGCAAAGATTTCCAGACCGGCACTGTTGAGCAGATTGAAACTTCGAGACACGTCGCCTGTCGTGAGGAAATCTGAAAGCACGATCGCGATTCCTCTTCCCCGGTGAACTCGAAGTGTCGTTGCAACTG
>CALGTK010000145.1 GCA_937904325.1 uncultured Planctomyces sp. | reverse complement strand
CCGTTGCACCTGCGTCTACAGGAATTCGATCTGTTTGACGGTCAAAACTGGTATCCCTCGCCGGCACCGGAAAACCCATTGGCGGTCGAAGTTGAAACGATCGATGGTAAGCCGTGGGTGCTTGTGAATTCGGCGACGCCGCTGCGAGATATCTACGGGGGATATCAGTCCAACGTCATCAAGACGGTCTCAATCAAAGGTAACCGGCTTCCGCTGCCACTACACACAGTGCGACTCCACATCGACCGAGTAGATCGCCCTGATCTTTTCGCCTGGGCGCAGCAAAGCATCCTTCGTCTGCAGCGGAAGAGCGTGCCATCACTAATGGTCATGCACACTCGTTCGCGATTGATCGCTCATGAGACGCTGGATCAGATGAAATCCGACGACTTCGTTCGCCATGCAGCAACGGATGCGGCCGTGACTGTCCCGACTGATTTCTTCAGTAAGCAGATGGCAAAACTTGCCATCACATGGACGAAAGGGGTTCCGAGAGGCTGGCCGCAAGTTAACCGGATTCTGCAAAAGCTTCGCTCAGAGTACGTTCATGATCGAAGTCATGTGATCGACCCTGAATTCGTCAATCCGACCGCGGCTTTTGTTCTAAGTGAACGTCGCGGGCCAGACTATCTTTTCGCCTCAGCCGCTGCCGTCATGCTGAGGTCACTTGAGTATCCGACTCGACTTGTCGGCGGTTTTTACGCATCACCTGAACGGTTCGATCCGGAATCCGGCCAGACTGCCGTCCTGAAAGAAGACGTTCATTTCTGGTGCGAGGTTTATATCGGCGGACGATCCTGGCTGCCGCTCGAACCGACTCCGGGCTACGAACTGCTGAAGCATCAGCCGGGCCTGATTGCGACCGTTCTGGAATCTCTCCGGGATATCGTCCGATGGACCGCACACCATTGGCTTTCACTGAGCAGTGTTGTTGTTTTGATCGTTCTTGCTCAACTGACGGGAACGATTCAGCGCGTTCATCGAATCCTGGCTGATCTGTTCTTTACAAGTGCCTGGAAACTCTCCAGCCGATCGGACAGAGCCCGAATTCTGGCCAGCTCGCAGTTAATCAATCGACGATGCCGCCTTGTTGGTCTGAATCCTTCAACAGGTGAGACCGAGCGGGAATTTCTGACACGCTCTCTCTCAAGAGCAACGGCTGATGTCAATCTGTCGCAAGCGACACTCGATCGCTGGCTTCGTCTGGTCGAATGGGCTCGCTTTGCCCCTTCGTCAGTTTCTTTGCCTCTCGCAGACCCGCCAGTCGGTTTTTCAGACGACCAGTTGATTCAAGAAATCTGCAACGCCGTCAGCTCGAAGATCACGGCCCGACAACTTGCAGTCATGCACGCCGAACTCCGAACTCGTTTGTCCTGGTCGATAAGCGGCTGGCTATCACCAAACCACTCCCGTTCCTCGTTGGAGAACGTTTCGAAATGACCTCAACCACTGAAGTCGAGATGCCATCTGTTGCGACAGTTCACGAACTGCCCGAGCTGGCACAAATAGACGATCTGAGAGATCGGCTGAACGTCCACCTCAAGGGCAAGACTGACGTCATCGAAATGGTGATCGTCTGCCTGCTGGCCCGTGGACACATCCTGCTGGAAGATCGTCCGGGGCTTGGAAAGACAACCCTGGCACGCGCTCTTGCCGATGCCGTTGGTGGCGAGTTTTCGCGAATCCAGTGTACTCCGGATCTGCTGCCTGGCGACGTGACCGGCTTCAACATGTTCAATCAGAAGTCACAGGAGTTCGACTTTCGTCGCGGCCCCGTCTTCTCGGACGTATTGCTGGTCGACGAAATCAATCGGGCAACGCCGCGTACACAGAGTTCGCTGCTCGAAGCAATGGCCGAACGTCAGGTAACCGTCGACGGAGAGCGCTTCCGGCTGTCAAACAGCTTCTTCGTCATCGCGACACAGAATCCGCAGGATCAGCATGGAACCTATCCACTCCCCGAAGCGCAGCTTGATCGTTTTGCGATGAAACTGAGTATCGGTTACCCGGAGCATGTCGATGAAATGTCGTTGCTCGCATCGGCAGTTGGCATGCATGCGTCCGACACTCATGAGGCCGAACCGATTTTCGGCGATGGTCGACTGACACAGCTTCAGGACCATGTGGCTTCAATCGCGGTCGTGGAGTCCGTCCAGGATTACCTCGTTCGACTGGCAGCAGCCACACGCACGCATGACTCCGTTCATCTTGGACTCAGTCCGCGAGGTCTGCTGATGTTGCAGCGATGTTCGCAGGCAATCGCTCTTTTGAATCAACGGCAATTCGTGACGCCGGACGACGTGCAACAGGCAGCCGGGCCTGTGATGCGCGTTCGACTCGGAGTTGACTCCGACGATCCGCAGCCAGTCATTCAGGAGATTCTGAGGTCCATCGAAGTTCCTCAAACGTAAAACCTCAGTCATCAATTCATCATCCCAAAGTCTTTCCCAGCGAGATTCACAATGATCAGTCCACAGGTTCTTCCATCAGTCTTAACACTGACGCTGATGCTACTTTTCCTTGCGGGATGTACAGAGCCCCAAAGCGATTCCGAGCCAGCAGTCACAACGGAGATGCACGAGGACTTCGATCACCATCACCCTCATCAGCACGGTACCCACCATGACCATGAGCACGAGCATGGAGACGGCTTCGAGGGAACTCATTCTCACGACCATTCACACGGGCATCGCCACGGCTCGCCTCTGCACGGCGGACGAGTTGTGTCCATCGGACACTCTCACCACAAAGACGGAGAAACTCACTTCCATGCAGAAGTAATGCCGGTCGCTGATGATTTGATTTCCTTTCACATTCTGAACGAAGACGAATCTGGCGAGTCAGTCGACGCGCAGGTTGACGCAAAGGAAATCACAGGACTGATCAGCGTCAAAGGCGACGAGTCGGCAGGCCACGAAGTCACTTTCCGAGTCACCGCCGACGATGGTGAAGTCTCCGTATTCACAGCCACGCTTCCGGAAGAACTCGATCATGGCGAAGCATATTTGGTTGTGATTCCCAAAGTAGTCCTTGATGGTCAGCGACAGAACTTCAGCTTCACAGCTTCCCGACCAAACCAGCAGGAGCCACGAAAGACTGACTCGGCAACGATCAAAGCACACAGTGACACTGCCGAGTCATCTGATGATTATGATGCTGCCGAAGACAACTCCATAAGTGCTGAGCTGCGGGAGTCCTCTCGTGACTGACTATCTGATTCTTGCAGACGGCCCTGGTTACACAGGCCTGTTCTCCGATTTCAACACTACATTCTGGAGTGGTGTGCTGAGGATGGCCTATGCGGTTGTTGCGGCCGCACCGTTCCTTGTTGCTGGTGTGATTGCAGCTGGAATCCTGCGGGGCATGGTCGGGGCTGACCGCATCGGAAGAATTCTGGGAGTCGGGCACTGGAGCGGACCGTTCCGAGCCTGGGGCCTGGGAGTGCTCCTGCCGATCTGTTCGCTGGGAGCTCTTCCTGTCGCGCGTGAGCTTCGTCGAGCAGGCGTCCCAAGCGGCACTGTCTTGAGTTTCGTTCTGGTCGCGCCGGTGCTGAATCCGGTGTCGATCATTTACGGCCTCAGCCACATTGAGCCGGCCACGCTGCTCTACTTTGCTGTTGGAACGTTTGTGGTGTCAGTCGGCATCGGACTGGCCTGGAACCGAGCAATTGCAGACAGGAGCGATCACCGTCCCGAACAACTGGAAACCGCACCACGCAACAGCACGCACCGCCTGGCTATTGTCGCAGATACGGCTGCTCGCGGACTGGTGGGGCCAGCGTTTGTGGATTATGGCCTGGCACTTCTGGCTGTCGGTTTCCTCGGAGCGTTCCTGCCTCACGGTGTTCTCCAGACTGGCATGACCCGTGACAACGTCCTTGCACCAATCATCATGGGGCTGGTGGCGATTCCCGTCTATGTAACACCAACTGATGTCATGATGCACTTTGGGCACATCGTCAGGGACGGCTATTCATTGGGGGCGGCGTTCGCTCTGATCGTTCTGGGAGCTGGTGCGAACGTCGGTGTTGCCAACTGGCTGCGTCGTGATTACGGAATTCGGCCTCTGCTTCTGTTTGTCCTGATGCTCATTGGGTCAACTTTGATTATCGGCGTGACTGCGGACAGAACGATCGTCCACGGTAAAGCGACGATGGAAGATCATACGCACGCGTTTGATCCTTTCACTCGGCTAGCCAGAGTTCCTGATCAAGTCGGCCCGAGCTGGGTTTTCGAGAATGTTCGGGCATCCATCCAAAAGCATGAGTGTGGAGCAGAAACTTAC
>CALGTK010000144.1 GCA_937904325.1 uncultured Planctomyces sp. | reverse complement strand
CGCACCACTGAATTCGCCATGAGGCACACGGCAGAAAACACGGCAACATTAAACAGCTTCATTCTCAGGCTCCTGATTGATAAACCGTCGCCAGCAACGATGTTGCTGGAGGATTCCACGCTCGAACGGAAATGATCCTGAATTCGAAGCTGAATGTCTATCAGTCCGCCACCCAAAGTTTACAAACGAGTCTAGAACATATGTGGTCAGCAATTCTTCGAGTCGGCCGCTGAACATCCCCGCTTCCATCGCTATCATCACGTAACAATCTGACCACTCGACCGGAACTACATCAACAGGAGTCCTCGATGCTGCTTCTTGTCCACCGAATGAAACTCGCCAAACCGCTAACTGCCCAATTCGTCCCCGGCATCATGTTGTGCCTCGTATTGGCTATGAACGCTTCTTCAGCCACCGCCGACGACAACACGATTACTCCGCTCGATGTCGCCCGCATGAAGAGCGTCTCCTCGCAGGCTATTTCGCCCGACGGAAAATCAATCGCGTACACTTTGCGAGTTCAACGCGACCCGTTGAAGGACGAAAACGGATCCGCATGGACCGAACTGCACGTCGTCGATTCTGGCACTGGCAGGTTAAGACCGTTTATCACCGGCAAAGTCAGCATTAGCAACGTTGCCTGGACGCCCGACGGCAGCGGTATCTCCTTCCTCACAAAACGCGACGACGACAAGACAACTTCGATTTACGTGATTCCCATCGACGGCGGAGAAGCTCGCAAGCTGATTGAACACTCCACTTCAATTTCGACTTTCGATTGGAGAGACGACGGAAAGCAGATCGCATTCCTGGCGAAGAACAAGGACGATCCGGCTGAGAAGAAAATCCGCGACAAGGGATTCAACGCGGAAGGCTACGAAGAGGATCTCAAGTCGACTCGCATCTGGATCGTGGATGCTGAATTTGGTTCCAACCAAAAAGCACGACTCCTCGACGTACCCGGCTCCGCATCTGAAGTTCAGTGGAGCCACGATGGAACTTTGATCGCCGCAGCATTTGCTCCCACTCCACTGATCGATCACTACTACATGTATCGCCGGTATCACATTCTGAATGCGGAAACAGGAAAGGTTGTTCATAAACTCAACAATCCCGGAAAAATCGGACACCTGGCATGGAGCCCGGACAACTCAAAGGTCGCCTTCCTCTCTGGAGAAGACATCAACGATCCCAGTGAAGGCCGACTTTGGATTGCGACGGTCGGAATTGACGGATTCATGGACGCCACGGCAAATTACTTACCGAACGTCATCGAGTTTCACTGGTCGAGTAATTCACAGCTCTGTTTTCTGGCACACAACAGTTGCCTGTCTGAATTCGGCACGATCGATATCGACAAGACGTCTGCAAAATTGACCATCACCTCGCAACCTGAAGACGTGGTCTTCGAATCGATGTCAGTCAGTGATGCCACCGGCCAAATCGCCCTCGTCGGCCACAGTCCGTCCCATCTTGCGGAAGTCTTCACAGCACCGACAACCGCAAAGTCTGCCAGACGACTCACAGACGTAAACCCCTGGCTGAAGGAAAAACGACTGGCCAGGCAGGAGATCGTCACCTACACCGCACGCGACGGACAAACGGTGGAAGGTGTTCTTATTCGGCCAATCGACGAGGAACCCGGTAAACGCTATCCGCTGCAACTGTTCGTGCACGGCGGGCCTGAGTCGCACGTTTCAAACGGATGGGTCTCTTACTACAGCTACCCAGGCCAGGTCGCCGCAGCGAAAGGCTATGCAGTTTTCCATCCGAATTATCGGGGTAGCACCGGGCGAGGAATTGCCTTCGCGAAGGATCACCAGGCCGACTACGGCGGCAAGGAATTCAACGACTTGCTCGACGGCGTCGAGCACCTGGTGAAGTCAGGGCTGGTAAATCGAAAGAAAGTCGGAATCACCGGCGGATCGTACGGCGGATTTGCTTCCGCCTGGTGCGCGACAAAGCACAGCGAACATTTTGCGGCGGCGGTCATGTTTGTCGGAATCAGCAATCAGATTTCAAAGTCAGGCACGACAGACATCGCCGATGAAATGTTTCACGTCCATGCTCGAAAACGGATCTGGGACGACTGGGAATTCTTCCTGAAACGCAGTCCGATCTACTATGTCGAAAATGCAAAGACTCCGATTCTCATTCTGCACGGCAAGGAAGACACCCGAGTCCATCCATCGCAATCGATGGAGTTGTACCGAAACCTGAAGATTCTGGGAAAGACTCCAGTCCGATTGGTCCTCTACCCCGGAGAAGGACACGGTAACCGCAAAGCCGCCGCCCGCTACGACTACAGCCTCAGGCTACACCGCTGGATGGACCACTACCTGAAAGCCGCAGGCGGCAAAGCTCCACCCTTCAAGATTGACCACGGACTAACGTCAGCGAAGCCATCAACAACGGAATAACTCAACTACGATCCGTGCCGCCGTCAGCAAGCGTCGAATGCAATTTCAGCCAAACAGAGCCTGATAATAACGTTCACCAACCACGTGTCCCGCCGAATGTCTTTCCTCGCTGTGTTCGCCATGGGACTTTGCGGC
>CALGTK010000143.1 GCA_937904325.1 uncultured Planctomyces sp. | reverse complement strand
CCTGCTCCGGTACCGCCTGCTCCGGTACCGCCTGCTCCGGTACCGCCTGCTCCGGCTGATCCCGTTCTGACTGTGGCAACTCCAAATCAGTTGCCTGGTCAAATACCAACAGCGACACCAGATGTCTTTCCGCTCACAGAACAGGCTTTTCCACAATTGGTTAACCCGACTGATCCGGTTCAGTTTCCACGACCACCGTCAATCGGGACAGGCCAACCAATCGTACCGGCTGCGGCCTCGATTGCGGCATCTGTACGCCGCCGATCAAAACCCAAAACATCGGGATTATGGTTTCCTGTACTTTGCGGGATCGCACTTGTTGGTGGAATGAGCTGGCTATACGTCCTGCAGCTCCCGAGTCTGAACGGCGATCGAACAGCAAGTTTCATCAAAAACGAGGCACTCAAGCCTAAGGTTGTCGAAAAAGAACTGGTCGACGTTTCTGACGACGTCAGGAATAGTGTTTTGAACCATTTCGCCGAGAATCGTGAGCGGCTGAAAAGCCAGCTTGTCGAAACTCAGTTCACAGCGACGAACGCCGGTCTTGAAATTCAAATTCTTACAGGAAGTGACACGCGATTCGTTCGATTCCCAATCGATGATGACCTGCGAGCCTGGTATGGCGAGCACTACGACCTGTTAGCATCACCTCGCAGCAAGGCGGTCAGGAAGGCTCTAAAAAGCTTCTTCAAAGACTGGGACGTCGCCGCCCGTAACCAGCAGGGAGTAGAAGATTTCGCCGTATACCGAGACTCAGTCGGCCTCGCATGCAGTGTCGACGGTCTCGGCTTCAATGTCTGCGCAAAAATCGACCAGACACTCTATCCATGCGTCTACGAAGACGACGGCTTCCTCTACTTCCTGCTCCCGCCATCGACCAGAAAATTCAAAGTCGTCGGAGCACGATCCAACGGAAAGAAGTCCCAATTCCCCGGTGAGTACAACGTCACAATCAAATCTGCCCGGGATTAGACCATCCTCATGGTTTCCGCGCAGGAGCTAGTGCTCTGTAACGAAACAAATCACGGCGTGCATCCGCCCAATGAAGTTTCTGTTAACCAATTGCGACGAGTCGCGTTGCACAACGGCGCGGAGATCGATGCTCTCCTGAAAAAACATCGGGGCAACATTCGAGCAGGAACGCCAGCAGAGAAGGTGGCCGAAATCCGCCACATGAACAACAACCTGCTAGCTGGATCAGTGTAATATCGCGGCGGGTCAACTGGTCTTCGATAAACGCTGTGCAAGCTGTCATGAGCTGTTTAACGCCGGTAAAGGAGTTGGACCGAGCCTGACAAAGGCGAATCGCGGTCACCGTGAATTCCTTCTGGTCAGCATGGTCGATCCGAATGCTCAAATTTAAAGGGCGTATCTCAGTTACATCATTGTGACTGCCAACAGTAGAGTCAAAACATGTTGACGTTAAGTACATCTATCTAACTGGTTGTCCAATTTTTCAGCATCGAAGTTCGACAGTAACCTAGATGCGAAGGATCTCAGAAAAGAACGTCTGGACCTGTGATCGTCAGAATTCCAATTGCTATTTTAGTGTTCCGCCATCAGGCTATTTCCTAATACACAAAACCGATTCTGGCTTGAATGGTTTTTGAGTTGTGCCGTTGTGCTGCAAACAGTTCCAATCTGGAAGACAATCCCTGAAAGGTAACCAAATGATAGAGATTAACACTTCAACTCCTGTCGAGACTGACCAATGGCGGCACGTAGTCTCAAAATCTTCGCCGATAAAACTGCTTAAGATGAATAACATCTTTTACAAAATATTCATGGTGGCATTAATAATGTCTCCGCTCATCGGTTTAAGTATGTTCTTTGCAGACGTAAGTTTCACTGAAATTCATGGACGTAACACTTGGGACTGGTTATTTTATTTTGTTGTTCTTCCGATTCCTGGTGTATTTCTTATAAGGTGGTTGAGGTTATTAGTTGAAACCATTGTCGATATTGCTATTTCATCAGACAGAACTGAAAAACAACTTAATAGTTTCGTGACGTGGACATACAGCACATACAGCGAAGAAAACGATTAAATAAAGCCGGCTCATCCGGCAAGTCGGGGCTGTATTTATCCGACGAGTGGTATGGAGTAATAGGATTCGGAGTTTGAAGAGTTCGAGGTCGCGGTATCCAAACGCCTGTCGCTGGAGCAGTTTCAGTTTGTTGTTGACGCCTTCCAGCGGGCCGGTAGAGATCGAGTCATCGTACCAGGCCAGCAGACTCTGCCGGTGTTTGTGCAGGTCGTCTGTGGCTTCGCGATACAGGTCACGGCAAAGCTTCGTCAGCTTCTCGTTGAACAGCTTGACCACGTGGAACCGGTCCAGCACCTGACGGGCTTCGGGCAGAAAGTCCCGCACCGCTTTGAGTAAGCCACCGGCCATGTCCGAATCCACCGCTCGCGTCCCGCACCCACAAACACCACCGCTCCGAAGTCCAGGTCCAGAACCAGCGTCAGGTCCTTTTGACGCTTCCCGACGTAGACCTCGTCCACCGCCAGCCGCTTCAGATACTTGAGTTTCGGCCGACCGAACTTCCGCTTGAGTCGTCCCTTCTGAATGTCATTGGCCAGGTCCCACGAAATGCCCAGTTGACGCGACACATCCTGCGGCGTCATGAACCGCAGCAGTTCGACCACGTAGCGTTCGAAGGCCCGAGGGTGCTGTTTGTGCGGCTCGACGAACGACACGGCCACACGCCGCCTGGAGAAACAGTCCTGGCACTCGGCTTTCGGCACTCGCATATCACTCCACGTTTCCTGCGAGCCGATGGGAACGGTTTGCCAGCGACGCTCAAACCATGCGACAAGGCGTACCTTCGAACTCCCGCAAGCCGGGCAGCACAGCTTTTAACGAGCCTGAGCCACGCGCATCGTCAGGCCGCCACTGTGAAACTTTGTGTACTGGTAGCCCCGAATCCCGAACGCATGATACCGGGGACTGGTGGACATGCTGGTTTCTCCGTTCTGAGGAAGGTGTCGCAACCCCCTCAGTGAAATCAGCATGTCCGCTCTTCGAAACCAACAGCCCCGACTTACCGGAAGAACCCCAATTCGCATCTACCACAACCGATTGGAAGTTCTCAAAGATGCGAAGGCATTGCTGAATGATCATCCACAATTCGTCCATCCGATTGAGGAAGTCCGCCGCTATAAAGCTTTGTTACTGGTCAACGATGAAGAGGCTTATCTGAGCGTGCGAGCGTGGCAGTTCTCATACAACGCACGCGAGATCATTAAAATGCCGAAGTGTCTACGGTCCGACAAGACGGCAGTCATCATGGTGCATCCGTGGGGCATCGACGACGGCCAAGGCTGGAAGAATCCTGAAACGGCTCGGGCTTGTGACTTTTTTCACGTCGACAAAGAACCATCTGGCGGCAAAACATACACGGTAAGTTGTTGACCCGTTTCTGAAACAAATGCGCGGCGATGTTTCACTGATCAAGTGCAGTCTGATCGCTCCGCCCGATTCCGTGCGGAAGAAGCTGTGTCGCACTTTCGACTACAAACCAACTGCTGAAGAACGAGCCCAGGCCTGCGTGAGCAACAACATGAGTACGAATTAATCAACAGGCTGAACGAACTGAGTGCGGTCGAGCACACGGACGATCAGAAACTGCGGGAGCGCATTCGAGCCTACGAACTGGCGTTTCGTATTCAGATCGCTGTCCCGGAAGCAATCAATTTCCCACAGAAACAGCAGCCACGACGAAGCTGTAAGGTATCGACAACGACGCCACAAAAATCGCCGGCCAACGTCTCTTAGCTGCGCGGCGTCTGGTCGAACGCGGCGTTCGATTTGTGCAGGTCTTCCCTTCGCCTTACAGCGTCTGGCGACTCTCATCGCAAGCTTCATGAAAACCACACTCGATTGTACGCTACCGTTGACCTACCCGTTGCTGGCCTGATTCAGGATCTAAAGCAGCGAGGTCTGCTCGACGAAATCACAGTCCTGTTCTGTACAGAATTTGGCCGCACACCCGGACTCGAACTGTGTGGCAGCGGCACGACAGGTCGCGACCATCACCCAATGGCTGCACGATCTGGATGCCGGGCGCCGGCCTCTAACGCGGCTACGTCCACGGCGCCACCGACGAACCCGGCTAACACGCTCTCGGCGAAGGACACTTTGTTACCGACTTCCACGCAACCATGCTGCATCTACTCGGACTTAACAACCGCCACCTGGAAGTGCCCTGCCGCAAGCGATTGGACATCAACCACGGTAAACCAATCTCCGCGATTATGACGTAGATGCTAAAGTATCCCCACACCGAGAACTGCCAGCCGTCAGTAAGATTCTGAATTCACATACCTGGCCATTACGGAATGGCGACACAATCGTGGTGACGCCAGTCTGCGATGAATTATTCAGACCGGCCGGGTTGGCCGTTTTCAACATTTCAGGTCTACGAGAAACGCTGCGTGGCAACGGCCGCACCTTGCAGGATGACGGAAACCAGCATCTTCCACTAGCTAGAAAACACAGTGGTCAACGAGACATTCTCCACTAAGGGGCAACGAGCGTGAGCGTCGTGGCCGCAGATATGGGCAGTCCGTCACACAAAGACTCTGCAAGAATTTTCAACGTGACACGTGGCGGCAATTGCACGCTGTCGACAGGTCGCAGTCGCAGTGTCGCCTGAGTCTGGTCGGATGTCAGTGTGACTGGTTTGAAGTTCAAGCCTTTCGGGTACTGGGGTATTGTTGCGGAAATCGTGACGTTCCCCATAGACGTACGTCGAACGACGGCGACAGATGCTTCGATCACTCCACCCGGGCGTCGCGTGACTCGATTCGGCTCAACGGAAAGCGTCAGCAGATTCGGTTGGCAGCCCATCGCCATCGATCCTTTGGCTACGCGAAAAACTGAGTGCTTCTGGCCATCCGGGCCGTCAACTTCGACCACCCCCATCACTCGACAGCGGTGCGTTGTCCCCTCGACGGCTTTCGACTGAATGATTAACGGGATTGCCCCGGTGTTCGAGTCGTAGTTGATCATCCCGGACAGAGGAATAACCGTACCCCGGCGATCGGGGTCGACTCCCACAAGACGGATCTGCCCCTGGAACCCTTCGTCTCGAACGGTTGTGACCGGAAACCGGAACGCCGCCATACGATTGGCTTCGAGAATGACTGTCGTTGTCGCCAGCGTAAACGGAACGTGAGGCGTGACAGCCAGCCAGATTTTTCCGGTGCGGATTGGCGCAGCGCCAGCCACCAGAGTAACCGCTGCCTGAGCGACTCGTTCGACCGATTTTCCATCCCGTTTGAAACGTGCCACGATGCGGATCGGCTTTCCGGAAAAGTGCAGGCCTTCTGCGGCGTGGAATTTCAACTTTGCCGAAGCAGAGCTCTTCGCCGGCAGCATTTGAGAATCCACCGTAACACCGGTGGGAAGATCGATGGCCGTTAACTCAAATTCGTCCGAGAAGCCGTCGAGCTTTGTGAGCGTCACAGGAATTTCCAGCTCGGCGCCACTTTCAATAGCGAATTCGGATGTCTTGACGGTGATTCGCAAATCCGGCCGTGGCTCGGCAATGGTTAGTCGATAAATAAAATCCGAGTCCCCTCGCTCGGCACGTTCTGTCAGCGCAACGATGTATTCGCCGTCTGCAGGAGCGGTGAACAGCAGACTGGGATCGCGAGTGCCTGGTGCATCGTCGATCGTTTTAAGAATCCTGCCCTGATCGTTGCTGATCGTCAGCAACGCGTCAGTGGCGAATCCCAGTTTTGCAGCGGCAATGTCAAACTTCAGCTTCTGACTTTTTGTCGCCGTTATACGGAAGAATTCAACGTCGCCAGGCTCTGCAAATCGGCCATTCACGGTTAGCGGAATGACGACTGACTCTGCCGCTTTGACGGTGTTATTTGGTTCGTTTTCACTACGCTCTGCTGATTCACCCACCGGGACCAACAGCCGATTGGGACATCCTGGCAACATAATCTCATGGACCATCTCCATGGCACTGGGTGTAGCGGAATAAGACGCAGAACTGCCGCCGGCGAGGTTCCAGCCAGCAAGCCTTAAAGCCGACTCCGTGCCGCGTTGCAAACCAGCCGGGAATGCGTAGTCGAGGTACGGTCCGTCGGTAACTGTCAACCGATAAACGTGTTCGGGGCGGCCTGAAAGATCGAAGCTGTAGAGTTGCAGCGTGAATGTACCGCTTGTCGAGCTGCGGTAAACGAGTAACGCATCGAGACCTCGATGATCGTTACTGATCGCGACGACTCGACCGTCGGAATCCAGCAGACGCAGCGTCGTGTCACACGGCGATCCGATTGAACGGGCGGCAACAGCACAAACAATCTGCTGCCCCGGATTCAGTAAAAGTTCGAACTCGTCGATGTCACCCTGCGGATTGAGCTGCCCGTTAACTGTGACCGGAAACTTAATGGCCTTCGCGGTCTCGTTGTTGTGTTCAAGTTGTTCAGGCAAGTCACCAATGACAAACGGTCTTGGCGTAGATCCTCCCTGTACGGAAACAATTCGGATCAGACGATTTCCGGGAGCCGCATCTTTGGCGATCGACAGCCGCAACTGGCCTTCGGTGGTCTCAGTTTGAGAGGAAACACCGCTGCCATCGACCCAAATGCCGCATGGGGCGGGCATGTATTTACCTTCAAGATGCACGTCGACATTCGAACCGCGTTGACCACCCGCAGGAAATAGATAGCCAATCTGAGGAGTGGTCTGAGCGAACGCACCGGCTGAACAAAGAAAGATCGCGACTGTCAGTAATACATTCCGGTCGGTAATCATGGGCGTTTTGAGTCTCGCAATCAGAACAGTTCCGTAATTGGGCGACCGCCGTTGACGATGGGAACCGGACGACCGAGCGGAGTGATGTACTCTTTATGTGGATCGATTCCCATTTTGGTGTAAAGCGTCGCGGCGAAGTCCTCGACTTTCAGCGGCCGTTCGATCGGCGAGTTACCCTGAATGTCGGTCGCTCCGATGACCTGTCCGCGCGGTACGCCCGCTCCGGCGGCGACGACCGACATCGCGCTGGGCCAGTGATCACGGCCAGCGTTCTTATTGATTTTGGGTGTGCGACCGAACTCGCCCAGCGCCAGTACGAGCGTATTTTCCAGCAGGCCTCGTTGATCCATGTCTCGAATCAGCGAGGAAAACGCCTTATCGAAAATTGGCAGGTAGCGTTCTTTCAAGTAGGGGAAGATATTTCCGTGATGGTCCCAGCCGGCATGCTGCACAGTGACAAACGGAGTTCCGGCCTCAATCAACCGCCGGGCCAGGAGACACTGCTGACCGACCATGGTGTGGCCGTATTCCGCTCGCAGCTGCTCCGGTTCAAGACTGATGTCAAACGCTTTCACTGCTTGTGGTGACGTGATGAGGCCGACGGCCTGTTCGTAAAAGTTGTCCAACCCTTTGGCCGGGTCGTTAGCGGCGGCATCCGAGATCCGCTTCAACTGATCCACTGATCGGCGCAACGCTTCACGTGAGCGGGCTCGACCGCTGCTGATGCCTGGCGGAAGTGTAACGTCGGAGACTCTGAAGTCGGGATTGTTGGGATTATTTGCGATATAAAATGGCGCGTACTTCGTGCCAAGAAAATTCGGACCACCTGAACGCAACGGTCCCGGCAACGCAAACTGAATATAGGGTGGCAGCCCTTCGACGGAGCCGCGTTCTTTTGCGATTACAGATCCGAAACTCGGATGGAAACTCACTTTTGCTCCACAGGCCACCGGAGTGGGTGTCGGGCACCCTGTCGTCAGGTAGTGATTGCCTCCACCGTGTCCGGGATCTTTGTGAGTGATGGAGCGAATCACCGTCAGGCGATCCATGACCTGAGCAATCTTCGGTATGTGCTCGCCCACGTCGATGCCGGCGACGTTTGATCGGATGGGATCAAAGAGTCCTCGAATCTCGGACGGCGCTGTCGGTTTTGTATCAAACGTCTCGTGATGACTGGGGCCTCCATCCATCCAGATAAAAATGCAGCGTGTCGCGGGCTTCGCTTCTGCAGAATGTGCCGCCTGCATTCGCAACAGATCGGCCAAACCGAAGCCACCCAGAGTCGCCAGTCCAGTCTGAATAAAATCTCGACGCGGCGATCCGTCGCAATATCGCTGTGTCTGAGAACATTGATTCATTCGATACCTCGCTTTAAATCAGTCATTAAGCACGAATTCTGCCGTATTGATCAGTGCCCACAGAATATCTTCAGTAGCGCTTCGGCGGCTGCTATCCGGTGCTGAATAGACCGAGACTGTGGCCGATAATTCCGGCTGAGTCGGGTAGCGGCTTAAGACCATAAGATACAGTTCGATGATTATCTGTTCGGGAGACCAGTCACTCCTGGAAAGCGTTGCGGCATAACCGGTTGGCGAACTGATCTTGTCATTCACGAGCGGAGCGTTCATCAGGTGCATCACCTGGCCGAGACTTGTTTCGGAAAGACGCTCGCATTCGCAAACGCTCTTCCGTTGAGGCCTCCCGAACACGTCAAGGAATGACGACGGTAGCCGGTTGTTCCACAGTTGAACGGCTCGCGTTCCATGTGGCACGCCAGCAAAATCGGACGGTTCACCGGTGACATCGCAAACCGCGTCGAGTAACACTTCGGCGGACAGTCGCTTGCGATAGGTACGCGAGTAATTGCGTGTGTCACGCACATTAGTCTTGTTGGGCTGTGAACTGAGCTGATAGACGTCGGACGTCATGATCGAGCGAATCAACAGTTTTATATTGAAATCCTGCGAGACGAATTCAGCCGCCAGAGCGGCCAGCAGCAATTCGTTCGTCGCCGGGTTGGTTGCTCGCATGTCGTCGATCGGCTCGACCAGGCCACGTCCCATAAAGTGAGCCCAGACGCGGTTGGCCATCGTTCTCGCGACAAATAAATTGTTCGGTGACGTCATCCACTCAGCTAATTGCAGTCGTCGGTCCCCGGTGACCGACACGTCGAGCGGTTTGCCAAGAAGCGTTCGCGGCGCAACGATGGCTTTTGTTTTCGGGTGTTTGACGTCGCCGCGATCGCTGACAAATAAAAGCTGATCCCCATCAGCGATCTTCTTATGCTTCAACCGTGGAAAAAATGCCGCCATCCCAAAAAAGTCATCCTGTCCCCAGTGCTCGTAAGGGTGGTGGTGACAACGGGCGCATTCAAGACGCACTCCCAGAAACACCTGACTGACGGCGATCGTCAGATCGTTCGGCTTCGGAAATGCCTTGTAAAAGTTGGTCGCGCTGTTGTGATTGCTGCTTCCCTGAGCGGTGATCAATTCACGGACAAACTGGTCGTACGGCATGTTGTCTCGAAACGCTTGTCGCAACCACGCGTCGAAAACGTAAGCGGACTTGGAACTCAATGCTTCCTGATTAACACGCAACAGATCGGCCCACTGAAGCGCGAAGTAATCAGCGTACGCATGGCGTTCAAGTAGCGAGTCGATCAAAGCCGTGCGTTTGTTCGCAGCTTTACTGGTTAGAAACTCGCGAGCATCGTCTGCAGTGGGCAGTCTTCCGATCACATCCAGAGTCGCGCGTCTCAGAAACGTTGCGTCGTCGCATCGAGCTGAAGGAAGTAGATTCAGCTTTCTCCATTTGGCAGCGACGTATTGATCGACGAAGTGTGCCGACTTCCAGGCCGCCTGAAGTTTGGTGGAGTTGTCAGTGGAGCTAAAGGGAACAGTCACTCGGCAGGTCGCGACAAACTCCATGTAGCGAGTCATGATCGCCGCTTCGCCGGCCACTTTGGTTGTCTGAATCAGGCCGTGCCTGTCCACACCGGCGACGACGTTGTCATTGGTGTCGTAACGTGACTCATCCGTGACATCGCGGACCGTGCCGTCGGACAGGACTGCAGTCACAATGACCTGCTGTTGTGACCGTTCCGTGAGGACACGTTCGGTCGGCGTGATTCTGATTTCGACAACCTTTGGATCATCGGGTTCTCCCCGGGGTGTCCCCTGTTTAATCCAGCGAAGAACCCGGTTGTACTCAGTGGAACCTGCGGGAAATTTCTGGCCACCTCCGTGAGGCACACTGTTCGCCGCTTTCTGCAGAAGCAGTGACTGCTCGGCGTCAACGGGAAAAATACGTCGACCTCGAGACTCGCTCACGAGCGCTGCGTAGTCGAACACCGGGTCGAAGCCGAAAACCGACAGTTTGAATCCGTTCTGCCCACTCTGCTTGCCGTGACAACTACCGGCATTGCATCCTGCTTTGGACAGAACGGGGACAATGTCGTTGGCAAAATTGACCGGCAGTGCTTCGGCTGAACGCAGGACATTTACATGCATGCGATTCAGCAATCCTTGCGACCGAACTAGAATTGAAGTCGAACCATCCCCGACTGCTCGTACCACACCATGCGGATCGACAGACGCGACAGCGGGATTAGCGGATTCAAACTGCACGTAACGGGTACGGTCAACTTCCCGACCGTTACCCACCTCGGTCACGAGCAATTGTTGCCGGGCCTCAGCGCCGATGAGTGTTCGATTGCCGGGCGCGATATGCAGTACCTGCCCGTCTGCTACGGCAACCCCCACGCACTGCGCCGTTGCAAAGACGATATACCAGGCAAGCTTCACATTCATTCTGCGGCTGCTTAGAAATTTATGGCTGCCACCCGTCCCACGAAGCATCAACGAGTGCGAATATGTAGAGTCTACAGGAAGAGATGCGACAAACAGAAGCCAGATACAATGGGCGTTACCGGCCGTGCTGTGAATCGTCGTCAAAATCTCCATTCCGGTCTGAAATCCGGAAGGGACCACAATTCCGTAAGCTGAGTCTCGCTGCCGGACTCAATGCTGGGTTCATATCTCGACTCATCGTGCATCGACCTTAAGAGGGTAGCAGAATGACATGGCAGCGTTTTTCGGTCGCAGTACTATCAGTTGTTTGTGTGCAGACCACGATCATCGACTTGCAGGCACAGAAAATTCAGACTCGCCGAGTCAATGTACAGGTCGACGGAGGACGGCCTCTGGCAGGCGAACGAAGCTGCTTTGCGGTGTCTCCCACAGGCAAGATCGCATTCACCTGGACGCTGGCTGCCGGTGAATTTGATTGTAAACCACTCGGGATCGTGTCCACGGATGGACGAATCACCTACTCCGCGATCGACAGCGAGACGACATGGAACGTCGAAGGCTGGGGCTCTTTTGGACACCCGTCTGACATCGTCTACGATCATCAGGGACACCTGCATGTCGCCACTCGATTTCACGGGCAGCCTTACGGAATCGACTACTGGCATCAGGTTGACGGGCGATGGCGGCTGGAGACATTCGGTCAGGACGTCACGTTTGGCGGCAACAACGTCGCCCTGGAGCTGTTGTCGGATGGTCGGCCCATCGTCGTCTGCATGACACGAGATCGAACACGTCTAGCGGTCTGGCAACGGACAGACGACGGACAATGGAACGCTGAACGCCCAGCCGAATTACAGGGCATCGCGCCCGGGCACTTCGACATTGCCGTGTCTGGCGACGGGTTGCTGAAGGTTGTGTCCTGTCCTCAGAACGGCGGGCCAAGATGTGCCACGCGAAACGCCGCCGGTACGTGGAACGTCGTTACGATTTCGAAAGTCGGCGTCTGTCGGAACATTTCAGCCACCTTGGCTACCGATGCACAGTTGCACGTTACATTCGCAGCTGGAGAATCTGGCTCGTCCATCAAGAACCTCCATCACGCTCGCATCACTGCGGACGGAACATGGACTTCTAGAATTGCCGCAACGACTCTGGCAAACCTGCACGTCGGTAGAACCGGCATCGCGGTAACGCCAACCCGCACGGCCATTGTCTGGGAACGTGGCACTGGCTCAGTTGCCGTGAGCAAGGACTACGGCTCAGCTGTCGGCTCCGTTCAACTAACATTGCTCGACTCGGAAAACGAACCAGCGACGCAGACGGTGGCAGATTCCGGCGGCCGACCGTCAATTGCATTGACACCAGATGGTCGAACGGCGTGGGTCGGTGTTTACTCGGGAAACCAAAACGGCGACGACTTTTACCTGCTGAACTGCAATCTGGCTGGCAAAAGTCCTGACCCAATCCAAGCAACTGCGTTCGACGCGCAGGCTGTCTTTGCAACCGGATGTCTCCGTGATCTTGACTCTGGCAACAACCTGGCAATGCGTCGTGGAATGCAACGACTCGACATGTCGCGTCTGCCGGCAGAGCAGCGCCACCAGTTGGTCAATCGGTTTCTGGACACCCCCGACGCCACGATTCGAACGGCCATCGTCCGGGAACTTGCCAAGGATCCCGTCGCGCTGCGACGCGTGGCGAATAGTGGAAAACTCCAACCGATCCTGGACGATCCTGATCGGCTTGTTCGGAAGACACTGCTGACGCACTTGTCGGACGATGCCAGCGTCACGGAAATCGGCCAGTCGCTGGTCATCGCAGGTTTGTCGAGTTCCGACGCAATGACTCGTCTGAGCTGTGCCGAAGTCTTGCGTGAACACTCTGACTGGCCGGTCACTCCTGCTGTTGAACTCGCAGTCAATTCTCTGGTCGCCGACCTCGGTCACAGTAACGTCGTGAGATCCGGTTCGGCCGGCATGACGCTGGAACGTCTCGTACATTTGGAACCGGTAGTCACCGCCCTACGAGCGGCGTTAACGGAAGGCCAAATGGAGCAGCGAGCAAACGCGGCTCTCGTTCTATGGAGAACGCAGCAGCCCTTCGAAGTAAAGCATCTGACAGAATCGATGCGTTCTGGAACGGAAACGACCCGCCTTGCCATCTGCGGATTGCTCGGTCAGATGCGCTCGCGCGAGGGGATTCCACTGCTTAAGCTCGCACTCGACAGCACGATTCCCACCGTGCGGGCCGCCGCCGTTTACGCATTACGATCGACCGCTCACGTTGCCGACCTGAAACCGGTGGCGAAACACCCAAAAGGTTTCGACCTGCTCGCCCTGCGGAACACGACACCCATCACCGAGTCGGCTCGAAAGACGCAGTTGACGGCCATTGCCATCCTGAAAATGGCCTTGCATCACACCGACGCCAATATCCGCCAAAAAGCGTGCGACGCGTTGGGACGGATTAAAGCGAAAGAAACGCTGGGAGTGATCAGCCGGCTGACCGACGATGAAGACCCGGGAGTTCGCATCGCCGCCACGACGGCCATTAGCGTCCTGAATGAATCGACCGATGATTCGCTGGTTGATCAGACGGAGTGGTTGAAGACAGTGTCGACACGGCGAATTCGAACGCTCAATCCGGTATACAGAGCCCCGACAGGATTGAAGGACAGAGTCATTGTCGCTGACACCGACAAACAGCTTTTCATTGATGACTTCGTCATCGATAAAATGTCAGGACTGAAACGCCGTCTGCACGCGTTTAAGAAACACAAGCGTAACCCCGTTTTTCAGGCTCAGGTGCCGTGGGAAGAAGGCTGGGCCGACCCGTTTATGTCGACGGTGATTTACGACGAGGAACAACGCTGCTTCCGGATGTGGTACCGCTGCGGACCTCGCCATTCATTGAAAGGCTATGCAGTATCGGAAGACGGCGTTCATTGGCGCCGGCCAAATATCGCCGCTGCGCCGTGGCACGAATTCCAAAAACACAATTTACTGGGCTTCGACGGGCAGATCGGCATCTGGAAGAAACCGGGCAACAACGTCCAGTACAACCCGGACGCGGAAGATCCCGAAGATCGATTCCTCTCATTTTTTTATCAGCACGACAAAACGTACGGAGTCAGCCGCTCCATCGACGGCGTCACGTGGTCCCATCCGCAGGCGATGCGTCCGGCCTACGGCGACGTCGTTTCTTTGATCACTGATCCGGGCCTCGATCGCTATCTATTCTTTCCAAAGTACATGCGGAACCACGACGGTTTTTCCCGACGCAGCTTTGCGGCCACTACGCTCAACAGACTGAACGATCCGATGACCGCCAGATTCCCGTTTCTGGCCGGACATCGTGAAGACACGCTGGTCGGGGACGATGCGTGTCGAGCCTTCGGAAGCTTGCTACCCGACGTGACGCAACTCAACCAGTTCCACAGCGAAATCTACTCGGTTACAGCAATTCCATACGAAGGCGTCTTCGTGGCTCTATACGATCTGTGGTCGGTAATTGGAAACCGCGAAGGGCCGCTGGACATGCCAATGAAAGTCAGCCGGGACATGAAGACCTGGACCGACGTTGATTTTCCTCGCCGGGCTTTATCTATTGGTCGATTCGGAGAATGGGACTCGGGCATGGTCTACGGAGCGAACACGATGCTCGTTGTTGATGACGAAATCCGGCTGTACTACCTGGGGGCCAACATGGGACATTGCACCAAGGTGCTGCCCATGACGCGGACGTATCACACGCTGGGAGTCGGTCTGGCGACGCTCCGGCTTGACGGCTTCGCCTCGCTGCAGGCATCCGGAGAACTAGCTGGAACAGTCACAACCCGCCCGCTCCAGATTGGAGGAAACGACCTCATTGTAAATGCCGACTGTCGGGCCGACGGTTGGCTGAAAGCAGAACGCCTCGACGCTTCCGGAAACGTCCTTCCGGGATTCTCACTTGCTGACTGCCGGCCCGTCAGAGGCGACTCACTCCGACATAAAATCACGTGGCGAGGTACCAACATACTTCCCACAGGACTAACAGAAACAATCCGCATCCGTTTCACCATGAAGAACGTCGACCTGTACTCATTTCGTTTCGGAGACGGCAATCAGTAGGTCTGAAACGACGTCCGCCCGGTTCCAGCATCGAGCAGGCGGCCCGAGTTTCATTTCTGGAGTTCATTACAAGTCGCACGATAAAACGAAGCTGAATGTACGCATGAGCTAAAGAGAGTCACTGAATTTGAAACCATGATCATGACGAAAAGCGATATAGAATTATGTGACCAGTCTCTGACGAAATGCTGGCTTAATTTCGAACCGAATATGATCCGCTGAAATCTGAAAATTATAACTCGAATCCGCTGCTCGTGCCGGGACCGGCGCGACCAGCACAGTAATCCACAGAGTCTTCGACACATCTCTCCGGTTTTAAGACTCAACAGCCGCCTTCCCTGGTAGTTCAAAAACATGCAGAGGTGACGAGTTACCAACGTATGTCCCCTCTTTGTCGCGGACAGCCCCGTTGCCCTGGCTGTTTCGATTTGTGGCCGCCACGACAATGGTCTTTTGATCTGGATGCAGAGCCAGCGTGTGGCAATTCGACAACTTTGTGTGCGTGAAGAATGCTTTGTCCTCGTGTGGGCGAACGAGCAAAAACTGTCCGGCACCCGGATTCCCGCTGGTGACTGCTGCGAAGTAGCCATCGGAATGCCATGCGAGGTCAAAAATGTGGCCGTCTTTGGCGATACCGAAGGTCTGCGTCTTCTTCGTTTCGAGAGTCTTCCAATTGACTTGATGGAGAACAGGAATCCCCTGGTGATTAGTATTTGAACTCGGCTGGCCTCCGGCACACCAGAGCGTCTCTCCGGCATCGTCAAATTTCAGTACGTAAATCCCAGGCACGTCCTGAATACGATCGTAGAAATGCATCTTCTCGAACGCGGTCTCTCGGACGAGCTTACCGGAATCGATATTCCAGTGCCGAACATTTCCCATCAGGTCGCCACTGACGACTGACTTGCCATCTGGATGGATCCCCACGCAGCAGAGAATGTGCTCCTGCCGAGGAAGCTCCTTAACCAGTGAGCCATCTTTCGCAGACCACACTCGGATGAATCGGTCTCGCCCGACCGTTGCGATCAGCGTTTCGTCGCAACTCACTGCAAGGTCACGAATCCATCCATCATGCGCATCTTCGACTTTCCAGACTGGCGAGGCGTCTTCATCACGGTAGGGCCACGCGCAGATCGTGCCCCAGGAATCGGCGGAATAAAGAGTTTCTCCACCGGGTGCGAATCCAATTGCTTGAACCCAGCCGCGATGTCCAACAATGGGATCCAGCAATTGCGGTTCGTCAGTCGTCATGTCCCACCGGCGGATCGATGCGTCGTATCCACCGCCAAATAAAAACTGCCCGCAGGGACTGAAGCTGATTTGACAGACCTGCCCGACGGTTTCGATCTTCTTCCGTTCCTTTGGTTCGACCGTCTGCTGGGTGGCTTCGTTCATGACAGAAGCTCCTTAACCGGGTGCATATCATCGTGGGCGATCGGCAGAGGCTGAGTACCATTCA
Source organism: uncultured Planctomyces sp. (assembly GCA_937904325.1). Lineage (GTDB taxonomy): Bacteria > Planctomycetota > Planctomycetia > Planctomycetales > Planctomycetaceae > JABMPE01. The sequence continues at coordinate 358 of CALGTK010000143.1, read as the reverse complement.
TGAATTCGACATGTTTCGAATTGATGCCCAGGGCGTGATACCAGGTGTGGAACATCGAACCAATATCGTAAGGCTCCGTTTTGACATCGGTCCCGTCGGCAAGAGTCTCTCCGACGACAACGCCCTTGTTAATTCCCGTCCCGGCCATGGACAGTGACCATGCATTGGGCCAGTGATCCCGTCCGACTGACCCGTTAATCCGAGGCGTACGGCCAAATTCCGCCATCATCACGACCAGGACGTTATCCATCATGCTGCGATCGATAAGGTCTTCAATCAGCGACGAGTAAACCTGGTCGACTTTCGGCACGCGACTGGAATGTGCATTGAAGTTGTCGCCGTGCGTGTCCCAGCCGTA
>CALGTK010000142.1 GCA_937904325.1 uncultured Planctomyces sp. | reverse complement strand
GAAAGAAAATCGCAGACGTCGGAAACTACGTTTTCGTAATGCGGATCGCCCTGCATAGTTTGTGGCGTGCCCAGAATATGCATGCAGATCACGCCGCAGTCGGACTCGGCACAGACATCGACGATTCCTGGTTCGAAGGTCAGACCTGAGATGTCGTTGACGATGTTCGCTCCGGCGGCGAGTGCCTGTCTGGCAACCTCCGCTTTTGTTGTGTCAATCGAGATCAGCCGGTCAGTTGCCTGTCGAACCTGAGCGACAACATCAACAACTCGGCGAAGTTCTTCGGCGACTGAAACTCTTTCGGCGTTGGGACGCGTGGACTCGCCGCCGATGTCCAGAATGTCCGCGCCGTTGTCGGCGAGTTTCAACGCGTGATCAACAGCCGCATTCCGCTCCAGAAAATTTCCACCGTCGGAAAAGCTGTCCGGGGTGACGTTGACGATCCCCATGATCAACGGAAATCCGCCGAGCTGGAGAGTCTGATCGCCACACTGCCACGGAAGTTTACGCATTTCGGATCTCATAGAGGCCTCGTTCACGGCAAAACTACTTATTTTTTCTGTTGATGCTGAGTATTGAAACCCGTTTCACCACAAGGCATCTGCCAGATCAGCACAGATTCCCTCTGAGACGATAATTGATGGCGACCAGCCATACATCTGTGTTACACGGAAGACTGCGTTGGAAATCGGTCCGCAATCTTCTGAGAAACGCATAAAGCAATTGAGTAACGTTACAATCGACGTTCATACGACAATTAAACATCACGCGATTAGACCTTGAGCAATTCTGTTGGAGAAACAACCAGTGTTTGAACGGAAACATCTGATTGCCGTGTTTAGAGCAACCATTGCTCTGTTCACGATGACTTCAGCAGCATCGGCCTCAGTGCCTTTGGAACTGGCCGTGCACGAATCGGCCCGCGTAGCCCGGCCACAAAAGATTGGCCAGGTGCTGATCGTCGTTCGAGAAAGCAGCCGCTCTGTCAAAGATGCAGAAATCGAGGGAGTCCTGCGTGCCGTCGAAAAAATGGCCTTTGATATGCTGAAAAAGGAGCCAGGTGTCGAGGGAATTGTGGATAAGAAGGTCCGGGCGGTTGCCGGGCGGGCCAGGGCACGCATCGCGATGCGTCCCTTTGAAGCCCGTCGCTTTACGACGGCCACTGACACTGACGCCGGTGCGTTGCTGAGCCTTGATTACAGAAATCGAGGCGGAATCATTGTTCAGATCACATTGCTCGACAGTGCTAAAGTTTACTTCTCGGAAACCGTGCAGCTTGAAAAACGGCCCGATCCGATCCCGGAATACCTGAAAGACAAGAAGCCAGAGGAAACGGCCAAGGGCGGAAAACCGGACTCTGATAAAACTGAGAGTAAAGACGGTAGTAAAAAAGAGATCAAGCTGGCTCCCGGCTCTGAGACCATCAAAGGTACGGGCGGCAAGGTTCGTCGAAGTAAGTCCGGGAATCGAAATGTTCGTTCGACGAGCGAGCAGCAACGGCAGGATCAATCGGTTCGCGAGGCTGTCGAAGCAGAAGCAGGTAGCAAAGACACGCCTGCTCCTCGCGTTCCTCAAGGGCCGATCTCAGAACTCCAACGTAAGGTCGTTAACTTCGCCGCGGATAACATTGGAAACAGAGTCGGTCGAGGTGAATGCTGGGACCTCGCTGACCAGGCACTTCGAGCCGCCGGAGCTGAGCCACCGAGAGGTTACACCTTCGGAGACCGCATCCCGCTTAATGAAATCCAGCCAGGTGACATTCTGCAGTTCACGACGGCTCGATTCGACGAGCCTGGCTATTGGACGATTATGGGTATGCCGAATCACACTGCCGTTGTGCATGCCGTTGGTGACACTCGAGCGTTCATTCTGCAGCAGAACTTTGGTGGTCAAAGACACGTGACGCCGTACGACCTGAATCTTAACAACCTGACTTCAGGACGACTCGAAGCCTTCCGACCTGTACCACGTGAGCGATGATCGTCAATACTTGAGCATCACTGCGCGGGGGCTGAAATGAACGAGGGGGCTGAAATGAACGCGGGGCAAGTCGTTCTTCTCTCAACTTATTTGCTGACGTTCGCCGTGCTTGTCGGGTCCGGCATACCGCTTTACCTGCGTTAAGGTTGGTCGCAACAACTGGTTTGGCCTGCGAACAAATCTGACGATGAGAGACGACGACACATGGTATTCTGCGAATCAAGTTGCTGGCCGCTGGTTGATCATCACCGGTATCGGCACTGGGTTATCTTCTGCAGGCGGCATTCTGGCCGGGATGAATGAGGTCGAATCCGCAACACTTGTGGCGGGCGGTATGCTGACTGGCATTTCAATTTGTGTGTTTGCTTCACTTGCCGAGCAACGACGAGTCATTGAGGAACGAGACCCAGCCGTCTTAAACGATGCCGATGCCAGCCATGGCGTCTGATGCGGATGGTCAAGCTTGTTAGAGCGGACATCGCGACGGCAAAACTGGGGGCCAGTCTTCGCGGGCATGTCGAACGACGATCTGGTCAGTTTTACTCAGATGTCAGTTCCATTCAGGATTCGTTGGCTGGTTCGGAAATATTCGCTTCCGTTCGTAGAGCTGCTTCGTTGCGGCTTCCCATACGGCGTAGGGGGCCTGGTCGAAGACCAGCTTGGCGCTGGCGGGAATGGAGAACCAGTCGCCACGACTCATTTCGTGTTCGAGCTGTCCTTCGCCCCACCCCGAATATCCGGCGTAAATGCGGAACTGAAAGTCGCTGCTTGCCACTTCATCCTGGAGCGACGACTCTACGACTTTTTCAAAGACGTCAGGACTGGTGCCGACGAAGACTCCGGGAACAACTGGCTCGTGCTCCTGGTCATAGTCCAATGAATTATGCAGAATCAAGAGCGCGTTTTCTTCGACTGGTCCACCGGCGAGCAGACTTTGGCCGGCTTTCGATTCTTCAAAATGCTTAGACAGAGCCGACGAGACACTGACATCCATCGGATGGTTGATCACAACGCCCATCGCGCCGTCTTCGTTGTGCTCGAGCATCAGCACGACAGCCTTAAAGAAATTGCTGTCACGCAGGTGTTTTGCCGCGATCAGAAAATGTCCACGCAACGATTCGGACATGCTTTTCTTAAATCCTTCAGATCACAACTGCTGACGTCTTCTTACCCGAACTAATTCTGTGGTGAGAATAACGACCGGTATCGTCTCGGTGAATACAGTTGAAACTCGACGTCCCGAATATATTCATACGGCCCGTCTTCACGGATCCGCTGGACTAGTTCTGCAATCTGCAATTGTGATTCGTACGCCATGATGCTGTCGAGTTTGATCTCGAATGCCGAATTGTCTCCGACAATTTCAAGATTCGGATCTGCAGGAAAGTCGCAGTACACGGCCATCTCGTGGACCATGGGAACGTCGAGCGGATCCCCAAGCTCCGGCCAGATTTTTCCGGATGCATGAAAGAGGCTGATCATTAACTCGTTGTGAGTGATCTGGTGGTCCGGATGCAGGTCCATCTTTGTAGGAACAAATACTCGCGAGGGTCGCAACTCTCGCAGCGAATGTGTGAAAGCATTCTGAAGCCCGGTGTAATTGCCCACGGACGGCTCACCATCTTCGGCAGGGCGGCGACCGATGAACCTGGTCAGTCCGCCGTCAGGAAAATTGAGGAAGTTGACATGACTGTCCGGAATACCAAGTACCTCAAAAGATCGCAGCGTTTCATCACGACGAATCTCGATGATGTCATCTTTTTGCTTAGACCCGCAATAACCCAGGCAACCATCCGTGACGATGACAACCTGCACCTCGACACCAGCGTGCACCGCCGCCTGCATCAGCAAGCCAGCACCGATGCAAAGGTCGTCATCGTGCGGTGAGACGAACATCCAGGTCGAGTTTTTCAGCTCATCGGTCTCCATTGCATCGACAAGGCTACTTCGTTTCTGGGGGCGGCCATTGATCAGACGGCTGAATTGAAAGGACCCGGCTGAAACAGATTGTTGGGTGGTTCGAGGCGTCATGGCGATGAAGCTACTCCGGGCGGGCAATAGTGGTGTGGGACACCATTTGTTTTGATTCAACTGGTCGGCGACTGTCGCTGCGACTTCCGCAGCCGCGTCTGATCAAATCATCGGCGTGTGCCCATGCTACCGTTTCGATAAATCACCAGGAAGGATGCGAGTTGCTCAACCGGTCCAACGCGAACACCAATCCAGGGACGAGACCGCGTAATCTGGCCTGGCAGAGCAACCGCGCAATGCGGCGTCATCGCCACTTTAAGCCGCAGGATTGCTCCGGTCGGAATAGTCCGTTCCAGTCAGCGAATGCGCTTTCCGATGAGATAGTGTGCGGCTCGGTTTGAACACACCCCATTTTCTGGCACTGTCGCCTGACACAGGAGCCATTTGTGAATCTGCTTGAGGTTGATCGAATTCGCAAGAGTTTTAACGGCCACGTGGCTGTGAACGACCTCAGCTTTGATATTCGTGCGGGAGAGGTGCTGGGTCTGCTCGGACCAAACGGAGCCGGCAAAACAACAACAATGTCGATCATCGCCGGATTGCTCACACCGGATGATGGTCAACTTCATTATCGCGGGGCGGCGGTCACCAGAAAGTCAAAATCACTCACCGCTGAACTTGGAGTCGTGCCGCAGGAACTGGCGATTTATCCGGATTTAACGGCTCATGAAAATCTAACGTTCTTCGGACGTCTGTACCGGCTCAAGGGGCAGAAACTGGATCAGCGGATCGAGTTCGCGCTGGATCGCTCTGGTCTGACAGCAAATGCAGATCGCCTTGCCCGAACATTCTCGGGTGGTATGAAACGGCGACTCAATTTTGCCTGCGGCCTGCTACATGAGCCAAAGCTGCTGATGCTTGACGAACCCACTGTCGGGGTTGATCCACAATCGCGAGCTTACCTGCTCGACTGTGTGCGGCAACTTCGCGACGACGGAGTGACCGTGCTTTACGCCAGTCACTACATGGAAGAAGTCGAGGACATTTCGGACCGCGTTGTGATTATCGATCATGGTGAGTTGGTCACCAGTGGAACTCAGGAAGAGCTGCTTGGCAAATTGCCCATCGATATCCGATTACGGTTTACCGGCGACGCCGCTCAACTTGCGGCAACTTTTGCTGCGATTGACGGAGTCGCAGCCGTCGATCCGCCAACTCTGAACGCCGCTGCAGATTTCGCAACGATCATTCGGACAAAGATCAACGCGAGCGAACATGCGGACCTCAGCGACCTGCTTAGTCAGATCGTAACCGCCGCAACGAATCTAAATTGCAGCATTCTGTCTGTGACGACAAATGATTCAAATCTCGAACGACTCTTCCTCGAACTCACCGGACGTCGGTTGCGGGATTGAAGATGGGATTTCTGGAAATTACACGCAAAGACCTGCTGCTTCTGGTGCGAGACCGGCGAGCGCTCGTCGTGCTTCTGCTTCTGCCGATGGCGTTTATCTGCATTCTAGGTCTGTCGACGGGCCGGTTACTGGGGTGGCGTAACGACAACCAGCTTCTGAAGCTTGGAGTCGTCGATAATTGCGAAAGTCGGCATTCCGGTCTGATCATTGAGCGAATGCAGGCGATCGACGGAATCAAAACTGTCCGAGTCGCATCGCTGCACGATGTGAAATTGCAGCTCAATGATCGAGACCTTACAGCCGCAGTCGTGATCGGCGAACATTTTGAATCTAAGGTCGAGATACTGGAGCCGCAGGATATTTTTGACGTCACCGAAGCTCGCATGAAGATCGACCTTGCGGACGTTGACATCCGAATTCTCAGCCGTCCGGCGGCCGCAATGGTTCAGTCAGTTGTTGAACAGCTTGCATTGTTCTGCACACTCCAGGCTGTACTGCCAGGCTCAGCGCGTCGATCCGCCGTTCAGTCAAGAGTGGCCGATCTATTAATAGGCAACGCATCGGCTGACGAGTCCGACTATGACTGGAACGCTGACAATGTGGCTGCCGGTCAGGCCTCGTCGACTTCCGAACAGCTGGTAACCGACACAACGAACAGCTCATCAACTGCTACCAATAGACCTGATGCAGATTCCGAGTCAGGCAACCCCGTCTACCAGACGCTCGTGCCAGCTTACACCGTTATGTTTGCGTTCTTTCTGGTTCCCATCATGGGGCGATCATTCATTGCGGAACGAGAACTTGGCACGTTAAAGCGACTAAGGATTGCGCCGATCGGAGCGGTCGATCTGGTCCTTGGCAAGACGATACCGTTTCTGGTGATTTCGCTGGCTCAAAGTGCAGCGTTGTTTGTTTTCGGACGGTTGCTGTTCGGAATGTCCTGGGGAAGTCATCCGTGGCTGCTTTTTCCAATTGTGGCCAGTACATCTTTGTCGGCGACTGGTATGGGACTGTTGATTGCAACTCTGGTCAGAACAGACTCTCAGGTTTCTGCCTACGCAAACTTTCTCGTGATCACGCTGGCGGGAATCAGTGGCTGCTTTATGCCGCGAGACTGGTTACCTGCAATCATGCAATCCGTGAGTCTGGCGACTCCGCATGCCTGGTCTTTGATTGCCTATCACGAAGCGCTGACGTCGCAAACTCCAAACATCACCGAAATCGGCAAAGCCTGTGGAGTGCTGACTTTGTATGCTGCGATTCTCGCGACGCTCGGCTGCTGGAAGATGCAACGCAGCAGCGACTGACGCACGAAAGTATGACTGTTGTTTTCAGTCTGCAATGATCCAACGGTCAATGCGGCCGTTCACCCCGCCGCTATGTCTTACTCACGTCTGGCCGGAGATTAATATGCGATATCAGATGCGACAGAAGTTCTTTGCTTTCGGCGACGATTTCATGATCAAAGATCAGCATGGTGACGACGTCTACCTGGTCGATGGGAAAGCGTTCTCGTGGGGTGACAAACTGTCGTTTCAGGATGCAGACACTCGTGACGAGATCGCATTCATCGCTCAGAAGATGTGGTCATTTAAACCGAAATACGAAATTCATCGAGCCGGAAGGGTTTTCGCCGAAGTTGTCAAAGAGTTCACGTGGTTCAACTCGAAATTCACGCTCGACGTCCCCGGCCCGAACGACTACGAAATCACAGGCAGCTTCTGGAAACACGAATACAGTTTTTCCCGCCGTGGAAAAACTGTCGCATCGGTGTCGAAGAAAATGTTTGCGATGACCGATACATACGGGATCGACATCGTCTCAGGCGAAGACGACGTAGCCATCCTTGCAACAGCCGTCGTCGTTGATCTTGTCTGCCACGACCAGAAGAACAACGCTTAGGCCATTGTCATGGTTTCTGCCTGTGAGGATGTGAAGCCTGTCAGGGAAGAAGCGGCATGAGTGGCGTAGAGTTGTCGGCTTTGGCGACAGGGTACTGAGCGTGGTAATTGTTCAGACTGATGATCAGGCCCTTCATTAAGGTACGCAGTTGATCCGGTTTTGAGTCCGCCAGATTTGTCGATTCAAATGGATCGTCGGCGAGGTTGTAGAGCTGGTAGCGTGAGTCTTCGGAATCCTTCGACGGGTAATAGTGGTAGATTACTTTCCAGTCGCCGTTTCGGTATGAGGTCCAGTAATCGCTGCGGTGGGGGGCGTGTGGGTAGTGCATCAGAAATTCTTCCGTTCGTGATGCATCTGGTTTTCCAGTCAGCAGGGTGTTCAGGCTGGAGCCGTCGACCGGGTGATCAGTTGGCGATTCGGGGCCGATCAGATCGAGAATGGTGGGAAACAAGTCGGTGACATTCGCGGTTTGATTCTGAATGGAGCCGACAGCGATCGGCAGTTGCTTCTGGCTTGCGTTCCCCGAGTCAGCTTTGGCCCAGGCGGCGATGAAGGGAACCCTCATTCCACCTTCGTAGTGAGCGCCTTTCTTGCCTCGCAACGGTGCTGCGCTGGCCACTGCGTGTTCGTGACCCAGTGGCGAGTCGGAGCCGTTGTCACCCAGAAAAAAAACAAGCGTGTTGTCCGAGACTCCCAACGCGTCCAAATGGTCGAGCAGATCGCCGAGGGACTTGTCCATGCCTTCGATCAGCGTTGCGAATGCTTTCGCGTTTTTGGGTTTGTCAGAGTTTTCATAGTGAGCAGCGAAACGCGGATCGGATTCAAACGGAGCGTGAACGGCGTAATGAGACATGTAAAGGTAGAACGGCTGATTGGCCTTAACGGCGTCCGTAACTCGTGACTTTGCTTCGATCGTTAGCGCTTCGGTGAGAAACGTTTCCGAGCCGTGATACTTGTCGAGGTGCGGAACCGCGTGATGTGCACGCCTGGTGCCGCGGCCAAACTTCAGCTTGGCGTAGTAGCTGCCAGGAGCACCAAAAGACGCTCCGCCAACGTTGACGTCAAAGCCAAGATTCAAAGGTTCGGAGCCGACAGTATCGTTCGGACCAAAGTGGCCTTTGCCGACGTGGATCGTGCGGTAGCCTGCCTTCTGCAATAGTCCCGGCAGCGTGATGCTTTCTTTGGTGAGGCCTTTCCAGTTCCAGTCTGGAGGACCGAAGGGGCCTCGGTTGTTGCCTCGAGGATTGATCCAGTTGGTGGCGTGATGCCTCGCCGCGTTCTGCCCGGTCATAATCGAGATGCGAGTTGGCGAGCAAACACTCATCGCGTAGAAGTTGTTGAATTGAATTCCGCGACGAGCGAGCCGTTCCATACCTGGCGTTCGATAAAAATCGTTGAGCGGGTAGCGCTTTGGATTCCCGTCAGCGTCCGTCAGGAAGGGAAGTGAAGTATCCATCAATCCCATATCGTCGACGAGGAAGACGACTACGTTGGGGCGGCTGGCTTGTTCAGCCGCTTTGGCCGGAACCGCCGCTAGCGCAACGATGGCCAGGAGTGCAAACTGGCAGAGCATTCGGGTTCGGATCATGGTCATGACTCTCGTTGCTGACTTCGGATGAAATTGCAATTTCGAAATGGGAAGCATCACTTTAGTTGTTGAAGGTGTCGTTTTGCGGCAGTAAGCCATCGGTCAAGCTGGTTGGCAAAGGCTTGCTTATCTTTGGCTGAGAAGTTTGATGGCCCACCCGTGATTTCACCACCTCCACGCAGTTCGTCCATCAGATTTCTGGCTGCCAGTCGCGCGCCGACGTTGGCTTTCGTGTAAAGCTCGCCGCGTGGGTCGAGTGCCTCGCCACCTTTTTCAACCACGGATGCCGCTAAAGGAATATCAGCGGTGATTGCCAGGTCGCCAGGTTCGACGAGTTCGACAATTCGTTGATCAGCGACATCCGGGCCAGCTTCGACGCGAATACTGTCGATAAATTCAGAGAATGGCGTTCGCAATGGCTGATTGGCGACGAGAGTCACTTTGGTTTTCGTACGGTCTGCCGCGCGAAAGAGCAGTTCTTTGATTTCCCCGGGGCAGGCGTCGGCGTCGACCCAGATGTGCATAAAGTCGTCCTCGTGGTCAGTCAGTGATGTAATGAATTCTGCGATGGAAAAACTCTAGTCGGTCTCAGGTAGTTATCGCCGTCGAGCAAGGAGCCGTTGTACACTGCGATTCTCAAGCGTTTCTTCACGGAAGTCGACGATTTCGAAATCAGTGAATAGCAGTCGTAATTCGCCGGTTGAGAGCGTAAAGGCCGGATTTCGGATGTGGCTGTTCGCACGGTCAAGCTCACCAGCAGCGAATGTTTCGTAGATTAACCAGCCGCCAGGCCGTAGTCCGTCGTTTACGATTAGTGGCACCGTCACGCGATCGAGGAATCGGAAGACGATTGCCAGATCGTACGAATCGGGTTTCGGTTGCCAATCATCGAGGTCCGCTTCGATCCAATTAATGACCGTGTCAGTTTCTGCCGCCAGGAGTTCTGCCTGGCTGAGCCCCTCCGTCGAGATGTCCACTCCATCGACATCCCACCCGTACTGTGCCAGCCAGGTTGAATTATGTCCGAGGCCGCAGGCAAGGTCGAGTGCTCGTCCAGCGGTCGTTATGCCTGGAGTGATTTGAGCAATCGTGTCGTGGGCCTCGATTAACCATTCATCGGGCTTAATGATTGTTGCCGCTGGCTTGCGAGTATATTTCTCATTCCATCGTTGTCGATCGGTCGCTGACATGCCGTTGGAAATTCCTGTTACTGATGACCTGGTAGGATGACGTCGAAACGGCCAGAATAGCTGTTCAATCTCAAATTCACATTCACAAGGTTTCTGCCGATGTCACGCCTGATGATGACCATTATTTCCTGTTGCTGTGTTTTTGTCAGCTTTGCTGGACAGTGCCAGGCAGTCGAACTCTGGTCGCTCGACAATCTTAAGACTGCACCAGCGATGAAGTGGTTGGATGACGCCAGCCCGATCCGGTCGCTCACCTATGAGAACGAAAAGTTCGAAGGCCACACGACGGACGTCTTTGCGTTTTATGCGACGCCCGGGACCATCAGCGGCGACACATCAAAGGATAAAAACCTGCCGGCGGTCGTCCTGATTCACGGGGGTGGCGGGACGGCGTTTGCTCAGTGGACATGGCTCTGGGCAAAGCGAGGCTACGCGGCCATCGCGATGGACCTTGGCGGTCAGCGGCCGCCTGCTCCGAAGTTCAATCCGACGACCGGCGATCTGGTGAGCGGTTTCAGTCGTCCCGGCGATCGCATACGTCTGGAGCGAGGCGGTCCCGCTGCCGGACGCGTCCAGAAATTCGCCAACGTCGGTGGTGACTCGACGGACGACTGGCAGCATCACTCGGTGCCAGCAGTCATTCGAGCTCACTCCCTGATCCGGAGTTTTAAAGGAGTCGATGCTGACCGAACGGCAGTCACGGGAATCAGTTGGGGCGGCTACATGACGTGCATCGTGGCTTCGGTTGATCATCGCTTTAAAGCCGCAGTCCCAGTGTACGGCTGCGGTTTTCTTTACGATGGCGAGTCTGTACAGCGACCAGCGATTGACGCGCTCTCACCGGAGCAACGGACCGAATGGATCAGCAAGTATGACCCGTCCGCCTGGTTGCCAGAATGTAGAGTTCCGATTCTGTTTGTGAATGGGACTAACGATATTCACTATCCGCTGGTCAGTTACTCGCGTAGTTATGGTTTGGTGAAGAGTCAAAAGCAGGTCCGTATCAAAGTGAAAATGCGGCACAGCCATCAGGCAGGATGGGAGCCGAATGAAATCGGTCGATTCATTGACCATTATCTCCTTGGCGAAAAATCGCTGCCACAACTTGGAAATCCTGCCAGCAACGACGGTATGGCGAGCGTGGAAGTCATGACCGAAGTCGGTCTGGAATCCGCACAGTTTCACTACACAACAGGCACGAACCGCCTCGCAGAACGCAATTGGTCGAGCATCCCGGCAACGATCAAGGGAGTCGTTCTCTCAGCAAAAGTGCCCAAAGAGGCTACCATCTGGATGTTTTCCGCCACTGACTCTCAGGGGGGAATGGTCAGCACGGACGTTGTGTTTCCCTGATGATTGTCGCGCATGGTAAGCTCATGCCATAGCTTCGCACGTCGTAACTCACGCGACGTTGAGTGTTGTTTCGTCACTTTGCCGTTCGGCTACAACCTCTCGGTTGAATGAGATGCCGAGTATTCGGGCCGCTTTGAGGATTAAGCAAAAGTGGCCGTTGCCACTCGCGTAGAGGTTGCCGTCATCGTGAAATCGGGAGTCGACGTTGCAACGACAAACAAGTCAACGTGGTCTGGAGTCATTTCGGCCTGCTCCAGAACACGCAGGCTGCTTCGGTCGCCAGGTCCGCTGCGGAGGTCTCAGGAGAAACGAATCGACGTTCCAGAATGCCCGTCTTCGCGGCAATCCATTCGAGAGTAGTGTCGATGCCGCTCGACGAGACTTTTGTCATAACGATGGTTTCCGGAAAAATACTTCGGTGCCAGGGATCGACGCGGTCATTGGTACACGCATCGGCGTGAAGCGTTTTCTGGATCATTGGTGTCCAATTGGCTGACGGAGACCATTAGGTTTTTCCACGAAACGATAATTGCGCCCGATGGCGAATCACTTGCGAGCTTTCTTATCATGACTACGTTTCGAAACATACGCCGTGGTTTCGTGTGGCAGAATCACGAAACGTGGTGTGAGAATTGGATTGCTTGCGGACCTGACGGAGTGTTCTGTCAAGTCACGTTGGCCTGAGTGCTTGATCTTTGTGAACGGCATCCTGGGTGCCGTTTCAGCGCAGTGCCGCGCGGCACCGTTCCGTTGACGCAGGCCGATTGTCCGGAAATGCTCGCGCTAACTGCGAATCGCCTAAGTTCATACTGTCACGAAGCCGCTCTGTAAGCCTCGCGGCGCGATTCGCAATCTGCGAGAGTTTCCGCTACCAACGAAGAGGGGAATCCTACCATCCACTTGCTGCTTCCATTTTGCTCAAGCGTGTTCGTCGTGTTTGGCCTTCTCAATTTGCAGAGGGCACAACAACGCGGATCATCGATATGGACTTCGATGATTGTCGTATGCTGGTCGTCGGCCTGTGTGTTCCCTGTGTTGGCCTTAATGGGCGGGACCATGCAGCCCGCGGTTTTGCTGTGGCAGCCAGCGATCATCGGAGCTCTTTTTCTGGCCGGTCAACTGTTTACGTTCCTGGCTGTTGCTCGCGGCGACGTTTCCGTCGCGGCTCCAGTGTTGGGCGTGAAAGTGCTTATCGTACCGGCGTTGTCGCCGCTCTTTGTGGATGACGAGTTGTCTTCGAAAGTCTGGATTGCAGCATCCGTGGCTTTGGTTGGTATTGGGTTTGTCCAGGCCCGCGACAAGTCCGTTGAACGGTCACTAATCGTTGCTTCAGTTGGTTACTCGCTGCTGGCCGCGTGTTCGATGACGTTGTTTGACCTGCTGATTCAGCGTTGGGCTGGTGCGTGGGGGGCTGGCTATTTTCTGCCAATCGCTTTCGGTTTTGCGGCACTGTTTTCATTAATGTTCGTGCAGCTTGCAGATCGTCCTTCCGAATTGCGACAACGTCGGGTGATTCGTCCTCTGGCTATCGGGTGCGCGTTGATGACCATCCAGGCAATCGGAATGACGGTTACGCTGGGGCTCTACGGAGACGCGACGCGGGTCAATATTGTGTACTCGCTCAGAGGTCTCTGGGGCGTACTTCTGACGTGGTTCTTCATGCGACATCTGGTCGATTCAGAAAATACTCCCAGCAACCGCACGATGACGAAGCGACTGATCGGCGCCGTGCTGATTGGAATTTCTGTTGTGATTTCGGTGACGTAATGGAAATCCTTGAAACGGCCGGTGGGTGGGAAAGTACTACTGAAGCGTGGGTTGCTCTTTTGTATGCTGGCTGCAAGAATTTTGAGACAGATGGATGTCTATAAAAATTTCTGCCAGAAACAAATTGAGCCGAACGATGGATCAGGAAATTCGAATTCAGGGGGAGCCGCTTCCCGTGCCAGCCATGTGCAAATTTATCGTGAACCGACCGGTTTACGAGAATCGATCGTTCTATTTTGGGACGAAGGAAGCAGCAGAGCTGTCTCCGCTGGCGACGCGACTGTTTGACGTGCCAGGAATATCCAACGTCCTGATCTCGCATCAGACGATTACAGTCAGCAAGTCCAGTCCGGCAGGATGGCCTCAGATTGGCCCTCACATAGGATCGGCGATTCGTGCTCACGTTGCATCGGGTGATGCTGCCGTAGAACCAGAACTGGAATCGTCTTTGCCGCCGGCTGAAGAGCTTCGGACGCGAGTAGAATCGATCATCGCTTCAGAAGTGGCGCCGTCTGTCGCGTCTCATGGCGGAAGCATCGACATCGTAGATGTTAAGGACAACGTTGTCCTGTTGAAGATGGGCGGCGGTTGCCAGGGGTGTTCGTCAGCGACGGCGACCTTGAAGTTCGGCGTCGAAGCATCTATTCGACGAGCAGTACCTGAAGTTGGCGACATCATCGATACGACTGACCACTCAGCTGGTCAGAATCCGTATTACGCCTCTGGTCAGGCCTGAGCACCGCTACTGTTACGCTACCGAGAGTGCAGGCACTGCAGATCGGATCCACCGGGCGAGTATGCCTAAAGCGATTGGCTGCTGACTTTTCGCGTAGGCGATACGAACGAGATGTTCAGGTTTCTCGGATCATTAAAGTTTGCGGGTTGTAACGACGATAGTGGTTGTAGTGGTGTGGCTGTCTGCGCCGACCTTCTCACAACTTAAGGTTTGCCATGTGCAAGTCTGAAACTCGCGGGGTAAGTGCTTCAAATACGACGGCACTTGTGGTTCTGTGCCACTTTGTATTTGCTGGGACTTTGAGTGCGGGCGAACCAGGTTGGAACGTCAGACCGCAAGAAGAAACGCTGTATGACCAGATTTCGGATGATCTCGCGCGTGGAGCGTCGCACTGGACGGCCGCATCTTCGCCGCTAGTTCAGAAAGTTTCTTTTGCTCAAACGTTTGTTGAGAATAGTCCGACGGCGGGGAGGACGGGTTTTGACGAGCCATCGCTTGACGTCTCGGAACATGACGGTCGCAGCGGGGCACTCATACAGGCCCAGAATGAGCAGGCGTCCTATTCAAGTCTCGCGCCGCTGAGTCAGTCGTTTGCTCCTCAGTTTGTCCCAGAGACACTTGGTCAATCGACCTCGCGGGAAGGCTTCAACATTGCCGTCGGATTTGACTTCCTGCAGCCATCGTGGTCGAACGATTCTTTTAAGCAGTTGTTGCCTGGTAGTACGGCGGCATTGTTTCCGGGGCTGAATCTCGACAGCACGGTGGATCATGATTACGGACTCTCGCCGCGCATCGATGTCGGTCTGGCGTTGGGCGATTCTGAGTACGGTATCAGTGCGGGTGTGAATACCGTCAATCTGAGTGGTACGGTCAGGCAGAACACTGCCGGCATGGCATCGAACGATTCCATCGATGCTCAGAGCGCGATCAACATTCTGGCAGTGAATCTCCCCGAAGTGTCTCGAGTTATCCCACTTGACATATACGAAGATGACCGGATCGATGATGCAATTTTTGAACTGCGAGTCGGAACGCGATACTCGGCGATCAACCAGTTGTTTACGGCGGCTTTGAGGCAAGGTTCCGGTTCGGCTGTAACGACCTCTTCATTTCAGGACTTCCGCGGAGTTGGCTTGACGGCGGCGTGTAATCTCAGTCTGCCGGTGTCGAATTCGCTGTGGATTTACGGCAACTCACGAGGTTCGATGCTACTCGGACGAAACGAGCGTCAGGCAAATTACTCGGTCCTTGTCGTCGACGCTGGTGGGACCCCAACAGTCGGCACTGCCTCGAGCACGGTGACAGAAAATAAGACGGACATTATCCCCGTCGGCGAGTTTGAAGGTGGGATTGTCTGGGATCTGGCCGAACAGTTTTGCGACGAAGATTCGGAGCCCGGCAATATGGTCTGGTTCAAGCTGGGTTATGTCGCTCAGGTCTGGGGAGACGTTGGTCTCACGAGTGCCGGAACTGACCAGCCATTCCGCGACGGCGATCTCTTCCTGCAAGGCTTCACCTGCCAGGCCGGTATTGCTTACTAGGGCTGACAACGCCGTTAGCTAACCGTTTCGCGGGCTTTGCAGACGGATTCGAGGACCGCAGCGACGTACTCTTCGTCCGAAAACGGACTCATGATATAAGACTTCAGTGCGACCACAGGCTCGCCGTAGTCCGTCTTGCGGTAGCAGTCAGTCAGAGAGAGAATTACTCCTCGCCCCTGCAGTGCTTCGGCTTGGATTTCGGCGAAGATGCGACGGTTGTATTCGTTATTCTTTTGCACAATCCCGCGTGCCGTCGGGTCGGTCATCTCGCGTTTTGAGATTGTGAATGTGTCGATTTCGCTCGGGTAAACCCGGAACAAGGTAACCGGTCCAAAGTTTTCGCTGTTCAACACAGTCGTTGCGGCGTGGCCTTCGAGGTGTTCGGCGAGCGATTCTGCCATTGTCACCAGATGTCCCAGCAATGCCTGCAGTCCATCGCGGCCTAGCAGGAGGAGATTTCCCAGGGCGGCCATTGGGCCGGCTCCGCTGCGGCTGGTTTCGAGCGTGTACTTTCCGGGGTGATACTCGCCGGACTTGAAGAGGTAGGGCATTGCTTCGGAGTCGCGTGCAACCAGTGCGAGGTCGTCGCCTGACTTCGAAAGAAACAGGCTCGACGTGTAAGGAGTGAAGCCGGTTTTGTGAAAATCGATTCCGATCGAATCCGAAAGGTGCAACTGACTTATCCGCCGTTGCGTTCCGGCCAGTGACCTTACTGCTCGAGGTTGAAAGCCCTGAGGATTCTGATCGAAGTCGTAGTCGTTGAAGACGCTCCACGCCCATCCGATGACAGCGTCGGCGTGTATGTGCGGTACGTAGTCCAGCGAGAACTCCTCGACCATTCGGTCGCGTATGTCGCAAATTCTGGCCAGGTCATCCAGTCCGAAGGCGTCTGTTGTGCCCATCGTCGCGACGATCATCGCGATTTTCTGACCGGACTTCAGAGCGTCTCGGCATATTGATTCAAGCAAGTATGTTTGAACTTCATTTGCAGGTGAGCTGGGCACTTCGATAAAGCTGTCTTCTCCGAGTCCCATCCAGCCGGCAATCGTTCGGCATGCATGGTGAGCACATTTGGATGCGACAATGACAGCTGGTTCTCGAATGCCTGACTTCATTGAGCCAGGGCAGGCTTTTTCGAGTCCGATCCGGGCGGCGTAAAGCAGCGTGCCAGTTCCGCCGAAGGTGAAGACACCTTGCGCTACGGCCGGATCATAGCCAACGAGGTCTGCGGTCATCGCTGAAACTTCGACCTCCGACAAGGCCACAAGTCGTGAAGATTCTTCACTGGCCAGGTTGGGGTTGTAGATTGACGGGAGCAGCGATCCGATGATGCCAGGAATCGTCGGTGGAGGAATGACGTTAATCTGTGCACGTGGGTGTCCCCACACAATCGCCCCCGAAAGGTGATCGACGAGTTGTTCGGTAACCGACTCCAGCGGCAGCGACTCTTTGGCGATTCTGGTCTGACGTGCGGCTTCAAGGTCGAGTTCGCGAGGTTCGCCCAACACTGGCGACTCTGATTTCATTGCGTCGACCTGGTCTAACGCTCGCATGATCGAGAAGACGAAGTAGGCATCGTGCTCGCGGTCAGAAACTGGTTGAGGAAACGCCCTGCGAATAGAGCTGACCAGCTTGTAGTAGGGAGCGGTCATGGTCGAATTCTTCGGCTGCAATCTCGATTGCGGTGTTCGACTTCAGGATTATTGAGCCGCTTTGGAGTTTCCACTCTTGTCATTTGGTACGCACAAATCTGTCTAAATGTGTAGTTGCTAACTGTTTAGAGGGCTGTCAGTATCCCATATTGACCCGAATTTGAATTCCTGAATAACGTTCAGCCCTACTGGATATTTGCCAATCGCCGCCCGGAAGTAGCCGGAGTCCTGTGCCCCCTGGGACCTGCTGCTTCCGGGTTATTTTCTGGGCCCACAGCAGCAAAAATTCGCACTGACGAACTTCTGATGCTTTAGCTTGCCTGTGTACGCTCCGAGCTACTTGTCGGACTTCTTTTAGTCGTCGCTGAGTTCTTTCTTGATGTCGTCAGAGGCTTTGTGAACTCCTTCAGTCTGGCTATCGCTCGTTGGATTATCGGCAGAACCTGACGACGCAGAACCTGACGACGCAGAACTTGCGAGTAGAAGTCCGGACGTTTGGCTTCGGTTGTGTCGCCTTTCATCGTGCCGAGTATGTCCAGTTGCGACTTCGTCAGAATTTCAGTCAACTGCTGTTGCCGCTTCATTGTTTCAAAGATCGCTCTGTCGGCGTCCGTCTGCACCTGCTGTTGCGAAGCTATGAATTCTTCTTGAACGTCCTTCGTCATCTTTATCACATCCGGATCAGGTTGCTTTCCGGCGGCGAACTGTTTCTGCATGTCTTTGCCCATTTCCTGTGTCACCATCCTGACTTTCAGCAGGGGCTGCTGACGGATCGTCATGATTGTTTGGATGGACATTTGTTGCTCCGGCGCGACGCTAATTTCGTTCACAATGTGCGGCAGCATGATGCGGATGACGAGGTCCGCCGGAATGATGGACATCCTGGGAAAGGTTATCATGGCAGACTGGGAGCTCACATACTAACGCAGGTCTCCCGCTTCGGCGTCGTACGCGAGTGCAGAGCACGATACGCTTAGAAGAGCCGCGGCAGTGATTCAGTAATGAAGCTTGATCATCGTTTCCTGAGGCAGCAGTCGCCAGAGTTTCGCGGCGCCGGCAGCCTTGCGGCGGAACAGTCCGATATCAGGATCATTACCAGCGGTAAAAACGATCACCCGGTTACGGGCCTGCCCATACCTCTACGAAGAAAATCGATTGTTGTCGATTTTCCAGTGCCCTTGCCGAGTGATTTGCGCCGCTTCCACAATGAAAGGGTCGCCACTCCGGCGGTGCGCAGAAAATTTGGTGATCTGCTAACCGGATTGTTTGGCGAGGTCCACGGGCGACGAGAATGCTTTTTCAAGCTCCGACACGAGTTCGTCGACGCGAAACGGCTTGAAGAGCACAGCCTTGCAGCCGGCCTGACGAGCTTTCACGATCGAGTGGCCTGGGTCGTAGCCGTAGCCTGTCATTAGAATGACCGGCACGTGCGGATCGATCTGCTTCAACCGATTGAAGACTTCATAGCCCTTAAAGTCTGGTAGACGGATGTCCGACAGCACGGCGTCGTAGTGGTACGAGCGAGCTAGCAGAAAGCACTCTTCTCCGTTATGTGCAGTTTCAACGTCACAGCCAAAACGACGAAGTAGCTGATGAGCTGCCTGGCGTACTTTCTGGTCCTCATCAACCACAAGGACACGTTTGTGCTGCATTAGCGGTCGAACGTCAGAATCCGGCATGACCGACTGATTAGCATTATGAGGAAATGTGTCGCCGACTGTTTGAATCATCTGCTTGATACCACGGGTGTATTTCAGCACGCCGCGCAGTCGTTCGGTCACTTCGGCATCAGCGCCTACCGTGTTTTCGATTAGCCACGTGGTGTCTTGAATGATCTTGTCGACCGGGTCAACAACTTCGCGAAGAATGAGTTCAGTGCTCTCTGTGGCGGTCGAAATCTTTTCTACGGCGAGCAACTCCAGTGTGTTCAACGCAACGGCAATTTCGCGAGCGAACAGCTCAAGAAACTGCAGGTCGTTTTCGGAGAATGCTCGCTTCCTGGGGCTCTCGACGTTGAACGTACCAAACACTTCGTCATGCAGCATCAATGGAACGGTCAGTGAACTGCGAGCCTCGGATGCACCCAGCAAATAAAGCGGATCACTCGTTGTGTCTTCGCAAAGGTAGCTCTTTCCAGTCGAGGCTACGAAACCCGTGACGCCATTACCTTGAGGGGTCGCGAGAAGATTTCGCGTCTGGGCAACTTCGTCCATGCCGACAGCGAGTAGCGGATCAAGACTCTTAGTACTGCGATCAACCAGTCGGATTTCGACGGTATCGTACTCAAGAAGATCCTTCGTGAAGTGCAGAATTTTGGATTTAAGCAGATCGACCCGATCGTCGACCGACATTTCGAGAAGTTCCTGCGGTGTCAGGTCGCCCAGTTCCAGACCAGCCTGATAAATCGCGTTGAGCTTCTGACGTTGCAGTACTTCGGTCGAGATATCCCGCACGACCACGATGAGGAAACGAGCGATGTCGGAGTGTCCGGATTCGCTGTCAAAAACGGGAGTTGCTTCAACTTCATAGTAAGTCTTGTCGCCGATTCGTAGTGTACTTCGAGCAGCCTCTCCCATGCCGAATGCTGTATTTAACGGGCAGAAGTCAGGGCCGAGAATCTCCGGACTTCCGAAACATTGGTAGAAGCTGCGATCGATGTGTGACTCTTTGCTGTCGGTTAGCGTCAGCAGTCGGTCATTATGCCAGAGCACTTCGCGGCGATGTCCGACAAGAGCAAAACCATCCTGAAGCTGCTGTAGAATTCCACCAGCCTGAAGCAACAAGCCGGCGGACGTCATTTCGCTTCCGCACAAAAAAAGCCCAGAGAACTGGCCTTCGTTCAGCGTCTCAAGGCTATCTTCCAGAGATTCCGGACAGACGACGTCATACTGAGTCTTCAGTGACTCGGCGATAGAACGGGCCTGCTCAGGCTCTCGGCTGTAGAACAGAACTCGCGGATTATTCGATTCGGTGGACATCTACCGACGCTCCCGGATTTCTGTGACGCTGTGATCAGCAGCGGCGACAGGAGTTTCCGGTGAATTGAGTAACGATCGAGATTGTGGATTCCGGGAAACCGTCGACGTTACCCGTTGTCACCATTTGAATAGCGATGGACCACACTTCTGTTTTATCCGAGTTGCCATCCGGTCGGCAACTCGTTGGCTGTCTACTTGAGTGGAATTTTTGAGGGTACGCGGTAAATTCAGAATTCGGTTTACGGTGATCAGTTGCTCCCACCACGTTTGGGATCCGTCGTTCACGTTTTCCGCCATTCTGGTGACACAAGTAGAAGCGTTGGATTCTACGTTCCCAATCACTCATCGGCGAATTTGCCGTACGACGATCACTCCGAGCTTGAAGATTTTCTGTGAAGATTCTAATCCGCGGCACAAATTGGCCAAAGTTACTCTCGATGCTCGCGTCGGGTTGTGTGATCTGGCGTTCGTCGCGGTTTCTGTTTCAGATTTTCGTGCTGGCCATTATTTGCGGCGGAGTGTCCGGAACGACCTCGCTCGCTGAAAATACTCCATTTTCAGCAAGCGTTGAGGTTGGACCAGCCCTTCTACTCCGAAAGTCCGACGGCTCCACGAGCGGAGTACGCTTTGTGCAGGGGGCGACAGAGCTGACTGGCGACGTGCGACTGACACCTGGCGAAACACTCGAGTTTCAGACCAGGCCGTTTCCATCGAGGAGTAGTCTACCAGTGAGAATCGTGACGCTTTGGACGGGCGAAGTGATTCCGGTATCCTGGAATCAACCAGGACGACAGACGGGAGCAGTATGTCGTTTCGCTGCGGAACTTTATTCAGCGGATCCTTTCGCAGAGTCAGAATATTCAAGAATCAATCTCCGAATGTCAGACGTCGCGACGATCCGTCAACCGGTTGGGACCAGTGATGTCTGTCCTGCCGACTCTCGAGTGCGACCAGAAAGTGTCTGGCAGCAAGTCCAGAGCGACGGCAATGGGTTTCCGGAATATGTTCATGCGATGATTGGTACTTTCTGGAGACGCCAGGCGATACACGTGCCGGTATCGTTTAACAGGATCGCAGAGCAAAAGTGCCTTGTGGTTGTGTCCGGCCGCTGGCCTGCGGGTGTATCGGAAGTCATGAATCTATCGCCGCGGGACCAGATTCGCAGCGGTGGAACGCTGAGCTTTATTTTCGTCGACGACCGGGGATTGCGACATCGGATCGCAGTCTCCGGGCGAGGAGGGAAACGCATTGCAGTGCTTCCTGATGGTCGCCAGAAATTCGCGGATGTCACTGCACAACAGCTCCAGATTCAGGTGGTAGTGGATGACGGGCTGACGCTCAGCAGTAATGGCGTCGTCCTGTCCAAACTTAAAAACTCGTTGGGCAGATTGGATTCGATTGAGGTTGAAGGACCGTTTCTTCCGCTGATCGCGGACGAGTCCGAAGGGACGCATGCACTCTACATTCAGAATCCGCTGGTTCGACGGACCAACGCTAATTCCAGCGATGCAGCGAAGAGGAGAAACGACATTGAGGAAGTTGCTCGAAAAGTAATTGATATCGATCGAGTTATCCTGAACTCAGGGGACGAAATTTATGCGGGTATTGACGACGTGTCGGATCTTGTTCGTTTTCGTGCTTCCGAAAAACATCCTCGGCATTTGTTGGTTGACCGCCAGGATGTTGCTGCCGTTTCATTCGCACGACCGAAAATTTCTACCTGGGATCCTGTGGTCGGTGAGTTCGCTCACATCGACCTTGTCCCGGATGCGTCCTGTTCATTCGGAGGAAGTGAAGAGTCCTTCTGGATTCGATCAGCAATCCTGCGTGCGGCCGACGAAGGATTAATGGTGCGACACTCGTTGCTCGGAAAGATCGCAATTCGCTGGGGCATGATCAGCCGCATCACCCCGCTTTTTCCGGGTACGTATCACTTGCTCGATCCTGGGCCGTGGCATCTCGGCAACGGTTTTCGTGAAGCGTTCAGCCGAGTCGAACCTGACGGAACGGAGTTGTCACTGAGTTTTGAATTGGATGAAACGCAACTCGCGATGCCGGCGTTGCTCTCGGCTGATATCTCCGAGTTGATTCCGTCGGGAGCTGGCACTCTCAAGGCGACGCCGTTCCTGGACGAAGTTCGGAACGGTTTTCTGACAACGCAGGTATTGTTGAACGGCGAGGTAGTTGGAACTTTTAATCAGTTGATTAAAGTGCGGTCACCGTCAACCGAATCTGAGCGGGTGAGAATGCCACTACCGGCGAGGATGCTCAAGGTCGGCGAGAATTTCATCCAGATCAAGCAAACGTCAGCGAAGGACGATCCGGGCAGTTTCGACGACTGCGAGTTCCGCGCGATCGCGGTCGAATTCGAGCATCACTAGTAGTGGCCACGGTTGGATTTGTGCTGATATCGGAAACATATTTTGAAGACGTCGTGTGACGTTTCGAAATCAGACTTCCTCGCGACAGGCTATGCGATAATGTCGTTTACGACTCGGCCATGGACGTCGGTCAGGCGGAAGTCGCGACCGGAGTAGCGGTAGGTTAGTCGTTCGTGGTCCAGACCTAGCAGGTGCAGAATCGTGGCGTGCAGGTCGTGGACATGGATTCGATTCTCGACGGCGTTCATGCCGAATTCGTCGGTCGCTCCGTACATCGTGCCCCCCTTCGTACCGCCTCCAGCGAGGAACATCGAGAAGCCGGTGTGATGATGGTCGCGGCCGATCTTCTTTTTATTTTTGTTGGGCTGAGCGTACGGCGTCCTGCCGAATTCACCGCCCCAGATAATCAGCGTGTCTTCCAGCATGCCTCGTTGTTTCAGATCGGTGATCAACGCAGCGGTTGCTTTGTCACTGTCCGAACAAAGCTGTCGGTGACGATTATTGTTGTCGGAGTGAGTGTCCCAGGGCTGTTTGTTTTTCGAAGTTACGTAGTGCATCTGCACGAACCGTACTCCGTTTTCAACGAGGCGTCTGGCTAACAGGCATCCCTTCGAGAAAATCGTGTTTCCGTAGGCTTTGTGAATGTAATCCGGTTCCCGGCTGATGTCGAAAACTTCGGACGCTTCCCGCTGCATTTCGAAGGCCAGTTCCATCGCCTTGATTTGAGTTTCCAATGCCGGATCATTCTGTCGCTTCGCCATGTGAATTTGGTTTAGCCGTTGCAGCAAGTCGAGCTGCTTTCGCTGCTCAGATCGGCTGAGACGTGGATGCTTTATATTGGCGATCAGTTTTTCGATCGTCATGTCGCTGGTGTCGATCGCTGTTGCCTGGTACTCGCCTGGCAGAAAAGAATTTGACCAGAGTTGCGGACCGACAACCGGCAGGCCGGGGCACAACGAAACGAATGATGGCAGATTCTGGTTTCCCGTGCCGAGTCCGTACGACGCCCAGCTTCCCAGACAGGGGCGGATCGGCTGAATGTTTCCGGAATTCATCATGAGCAGGCCGGGTTCGTGGTTCGGCACGTTAGTGTGCATCGACCGAAGCACGCACAGGTCGTCAGCGACGCGGCCAAGGTTCGGCAACAGTTCGCTCATTACAACGCCGCTCTCGCCGTGTGGTTTAAAGCGGAACGGCGACGGCATAAACCCGCTGCCTTTGGATGCTTTGTAGAGCTTTCCGGAAGGCTGCTCGCCTTCGTGTTTCTTGAGTGCCGGTTTTGGATCGAATGTGTCGACGTGCGACGGTGCCCCGTTCATCTGAAGAAAGATTACACGCTTCGCTCGTGGAGCAAAGTGTGATGACGCGTCAGCATTGCGATTGTCCGAGACTGCCGCGGAAGCGTCATTCAGCAGCCCGGCTGTTTTCAGGCTCCCGGCGAGACCGATCATTCCGAATCCGGCGCTGCCCCGCTGCAGCATTTCTCGACGCGTTTGAAACATGGTTCGTCTTTCGGGAGATCAGTCAATCATCAACAGCTCGTTTGACGCAAGTAGCACCTGAGCGTACTGCTTCCACCTCTCAGTATGTTTGTCGTCGTGATCGCCCAGGAACTCCAGGCCGAGCTTTCGCTCTTCCGGCGTCGGCCCTCGACCAAACAATGTCTGATACGCCCAGTTGATTCGCTTTGAATCTTCATCTGCAACCGCCAGACAACGCTGGGCAAGAGCGTCAACCTGAGCAACCATGAACGGGCTGTTTAAAACAAACATCTTCTGCAGCGGAGTCGTCGTTTCGATTCGGGTGCCGGCGTGAACGTTCGGATCGGGAAAGTCAAACATCGCCAGCATCGGGTTTAGATCGAGGCGACTGACTTTGCTGTAAACTGTTCTGCGAGTTTCCTTCGGGTCAGTCGGATCAATCGACTTTCCTCCAACCGTTCGGTTAAGCCGACCTGCTGAAAACAGAATGGTATCCCTCCAGGACTCGACATCCAACCGGCGGCGATTCATTCGCCAAAGCAGACGGTTTGATGGGTCAGCACGTTGCCCTGCTTCTTTAAGATCGCTCCGTTGTTGCCATGTTGACGACAGAATGATCTCTCGACACAACCATTTGATCGACCAGCCGTTCTCCATAAATCGCACCGACAGATCATCAAGTAGTTTCGGATGCGTGGGCGGTTTGCCGAGCGTTCCGAAGTTACTCGGAGTCCGCACGATAGGCTTGCCGAAAAGCAGGCCCCAGACACGATTCACGATAACTCGAGCAGTCAGAGGATTGTCTCGCCGCACGATCTGCTCGGCCAGTTCTCGCCGTCCGCTGCCCTCGTTGAATTTTGCGTGCAAACCGGCGGAAAGAATCTGTGGAAAGCCGCGTTGGACGATCTCACCTTTATTCTTTACGTCGCCGCGAATCTGCACGTTCAAGTCAGTAGGTTTTGCTTCCTTGACGATGTGTACGGCGTCGACCGGATTCTTCGCTTCGCCGTTCTTGTTCTTTTCTTTTTTGTCATTGATCGGTCGATTGAACATCGAAATGCTCGCGAAGACGCCGGCCAGTGAGTAATAGTCGGTCGTCGGAATCGGGTCATACTTATGATCATGACACCTGGCACAAGCGACGGTCAGTCCGAGCAACCCTCGACTCAACGTATCGACATGATTTTCCCACTCGTCCGCCATTACTTCCGGGTCGTTGCGGCGGTAATATTTGGGGCCAAGTCCAACGAATCCCAACGCAACATACTGCGACTGTTCTTTCGGAGCGATCAGGTCTGCGGCCAACTGCAGTCGCACGAAATCGTCGTATGGCATGTCGTCGTTGAACGCGTTGATTACCCAGTCGCGATAGAGGTAAGCGTTCGGGTAGAGCAGCGATCCGTTGTTTCCGACGATGTGAGCCTGATCCTCGGCGTAGCGTGAAATATCAAGCCAGAGTCTCGCCATTCGTTCGCCGAAGTGTGGTGACGCGAGCACTCGATCAACCATTGCATCGTAAGAGTTCGGCGACGAGTTGCTGATAAATGAGTCGAGTTCTTCTGACGTGGGGGGAATCCCCAATAGCGTGAGGTGAAGACGCCGGGCCAGCGTGTGTCGATCGGCACGAACGCTCGGTTTCAGACCAGCTTCGTTTAACCTCGCCAGCACAAAACTATCGTGCGGCTTCTTGACGAACTTCGAGTTCGAAATAGCTAGTGCCTGATGTCTGGTCGGTGGCTTGAATGACCAGAACTCGCGAGCGGATGCAAATTCGATCTTGGGAGTTTCAGGCCGAACGACTTCTCCTTCGCGAGGATCCGGTACTCCCATCATTATCCACCGTTCGAAATCGGCGATCACTCGTTCCGGCAACTTTCCCGCTGGCGGCATTTCAAACGATTCGTACCGTAAAGCAGCCAATATCGGACTGTCGTTAATTTTGCGAGGCACAACGATCAGCCCGGATTCGCCCCCAGCCAGTACTGCGGCGCGAGTGTCCAGTCGCAGTCCCCCTTTAACGTTCTTCGATTCGGCCGAGTGACACTCGTAGCAATGTTTGACCAGCACCGGGCGAATCTTCTGTTCGAAGAATTCGGCACCCTCTGGCGGCACGTCTGCCGCTTGCGGATGAATGCGAGGAACGACCACAAGAATAACTGTCAGAATGCAGACAACGACGGATCTTCGGGCAGACGATCGGTTCACGGACCACTGACTCATAGGACTGGCTGTGGTTGGAAGGTGTTATGGAAGGAGTGGCAACGAAGCCTCTGGCTTCGTGGATGGGTTACTCATCGTAACGTCAAATATTAGTGAAAGCACCCTTGCCTCAGACACCGGATACACGTTGACCGTACGCTTGTTCTCACTCTATGTTTCCGGCCCGCCCGCTCCAAAATGACGATCAAACTATGGTCGCTCGGCCTTCCGCCATTGATAGCATTTCACAGGAGTTGCCCATGCTCGGTAACCACCATTCAACATGCGCTGTCTGGATGCGGCTGATGCTTGTTTTAGCCTTAGTTTCAGTACCTGCAAACAGTCAGTCCTCGGCCGGGACGTTTGATAAGATTAACGCCGAAGTCAGACAAACCAATACCGGTACCTCAAGCAGCTCTCCCAGCGAAACAGCATCACCACCGAGCCGCAAACAGGAGGGAAAAGAATCGCGAAACAGCCGCGACCATCACGATGAATACTGCGAAGATGATGACGATAATGACAATGCGTTTGCTGCGTTTCTCGCCACAGGAGTGCTTGTTGGAGTGACCTCGCCGTTCTGGGGCCCCAATGTTGCACTGGAAGATGACATGTTGCAGGCGGGCTACTTTCCGGAACATCCTTACGAGAATGCAGAAGGAAGCCTGCTGTACGACAAGTCGTCACGGGGGGCTCATGACTCGTTGATTGTTCTGCAGGGACAGTACGGCGACGACTATGACGACATCTTTCATGCCAACGGCCGGGTCCTGATGGAGCATTCGTCACGGTTCGGATTCGACACGGAATTCTTCTACCGCAATGAAGACGTTCAAACGGGGCACGACGAACTATGGACGGGAGATTTCAACATCACGTACCGATTCGCACAAAGTATGAAGTGGCAGTTCCGGGCCGGACTTGGAGCTAACTGGCTGGTCTACGACGATGAGGCTGACGAAGGGATCAATTTCACCTACGGAGCAGATTGGTTTCCTGCTGACCCGATCGTCGTGTCGGCACTTCTTGATTGGGGCAGAATCGGCGACGCCGGACTCTTTCACGGTCGAACAACCATCGGCCTTTCGCACAATGGCTGGGGAGTCTTCACGGGCTACGACTTCTTCGAAATCGGTCACCAGGAAATTCACTCATGGATCAATGGTATCGAACTGCGTTTCTAATGTTGTCTTCATTGTGGCAACTCAGAATAGTTCCGCGCATAAAAAAGCCCCGCGTGTCGGGCCAGATCACGCGGGACCTGGACCAGCTCCCTAAGGTGCCGGTCCGAAGCTTCAGTTGTACTTGCCAGTGTGAATTTACTCAGGCGGATCGACTTTTATTGTTAGACCTTCATTGTCGTCGAAGTTGATTTGAAGTTTAGCAAAGTGAGAGATGTCAATTTGGAGTTTCGCTGCCGGCTCCATTCGTCGAGTTTGTTCGCTGATAATGTCGCCGCGTTGTTCCAGATACTCCATCGTCTGCGACATGTCTTCGGCTGTAGCCGAACGCCCAGATTTTTCCAGGCATTCTTTCAGAGCTTCCCACGTTTGTTGGCCAGCTTCCGGCGGTAAGGCTCGAGTGGCCTGCCGCAGCGGAGCAATCGCCTCATCGTATAGCCCCTGGTTCCGTAAAGACTCACCCATCAACCACATGTAGGCTCCCTGAAGAGGACCAGGATGATCAATTTTCTGCAACTCGGCCTGTGCTTCTGCAGGAAGTCCGAGTTCGAGGTATCCCTCAGCCGATGTCAGCCATCGAGTAATTCTATTCTTCTGATTGACCACCATCTTCGACTCCTCTCTGGATTGAGGTTGTGAGCCGCCTTTGACAAAAACTCACTCGGTCTTCCAATAGAGCAACGCCCGTGCCAGTCAGTTGCCATCGAAATCCGCAGCACTTATCTCATAAGAAGTCAGGAATTCGTGAACAAATCGCCGTCTTTGTTCCTATCAAAATCGATCTGCCAATCTGGCATCAAAGACGACACTCACTGAATTTAAGTTCCCCGAATCTGCGACCAGATCAATCCAATTCAACCGTCGGCAAAATCCGAATCGCTGCCGGGCTGACGCTGTGTTCGTTAGAGTTAACTTGTTCGTCGGTTACTGGCGAGCTTGCCGTCAAACAGAATTTTTTCGAAAGAACAGTGAGGCAGAATTTCGCCATCGACCAATGATTGACAGCACAATCGAGCAACACTCGTCAGGACTGATGCTCTCTTGTACCGACATAGCAGACTCTATTACGTCGAAATCGACGGGCTTAATGGAAAATCACTCTCTGCGGAGGCAAACAACTGATGAAAATGCACCATGGTATTCTACTCACCTGCGTCGCCTTGTCGGCGATCGCTGCTGCTAGCCGCGTCTGTCTGGCGGGCCAGAAGCGTCCGAACATCATCTTCATGTTTACGGACGACCATGCGACACATTCAATGAGCTGTTACGGCTCAAAGATCAACCAGACGCCGAATCTTGATCGCATCGCCAACGAAGGGATGCTCTTTGAAAACACTTTTTGCACAAATTCAATCTGTGGACCGAGCCGTGCGGTCATCCTGACCGGGAAGCACAGCCACCTGAATGGCTTCCTGCAGAATGGCAACAAGTTCGACTGCGGTCAGCAGCTGTTTCCGAAGCTCCTGCAGAAAGCTGGTTATCAAACAGCGATCGTTGGCAAGTGGCATTTGGGGCATGGAGGGGTCAGCGACCCGCAAGGGTTCGACTATTGGGAAATCCTTCAGGGGCAGGGACCGTACTACAACCCGCCGATGCTCAAGAACGGCGAGAAGGTCAATCACGTCGGCTACACAACGGACATTATCACGGACCTGGCTCTCGACTGGCTCAAAGAAGAACGCGATGACGACAAGCCATTCATGCTGATGTTTCAGCACAAAGCCCCGCATCGGAACTGGCAGCCGAGCCCCAATCACTTGACGATGTACGACGACGTGACGATTCCTGAGCCAGACAACCTGTTTGACGATTACAAGGGACGAGGTACGGCCGCTCATCAGCAGGACATGAGCATCGCTAAAACGATGACGGCGTCCGACCTGAAATTGACGCCGCCTCGTAACCTGACTCCGGAGCAAAGAGCCGTCTGGGACACCGCCTACGAACCGAAGAACGAAGCGTTCCGCAAAGCGAACCTCGAAGGCAAGGAGCTGATCCGCTGGAAATATCAACGGTACATCAAGGATTACTTACGGTGTGTCGCGTCGGTTGATGACAACATCGGTCGCATGCTTGAGTACCTCGACGAGACGGGCCTGGCTAAGAATACGGTCGTCATCTATTCGTCCGATCAAGGCTTTTATCTGGGAGACCACGGCTGGTTCGACAAACGCTTCATGTACGAAGAATCGTACCGCATGCCGTTTCTCGTCCGTTGGCCCGGTGTCATCAAACCTGGTTCTCGAAGTAAGGAACTGACGTCGAACCTCGACTTTGGCGAAACCTTTCTGGACATCGCGAGTGTTGATATTCCTTCAGATATGCAGGGTGTCAGCCTGAAGCCGCTGTTTGACGGTTCAACATCAAAGAACTGGCGACAAAGCCTCTACTATCACTACTACGAGTTCTACGAAGATCGCCGGTCGGCACACATGGTGCGTCGGCATTGCGGTGTCAGAACTCCGCAGCACAAGTTGATTCACTTCTATAATCTTGACGAATGGGAGCTCTACGATCTGAAGAACGACCCACGGGAAATGATCAGTCGCTACGACGATCCAGCCTACGCTGGCGTTGTCGAAGAACTGAAGGCCGAACTGGCTCGATTGCAGAACGTCTACGAAGTACCGGACGACACTGGTTCGGTATCAAAGTCTCCACCAAGCCTGAAGGCCCGTCCCGTTCAAAAGAAGCTGCCGCGAAACGCGAATCGCAAAAAGCCGTCAAACAGGAAAGCCGCGCAGAAGTAGCAACGCGGCGGCGGGCAAGGTCGTCGAAGAACCTTATAGAGTTTGACACAGACGGGCAGTAGTGCCCGTCTGCGCTGTTGCGCCGAGCAGCGACGGACCGTCAAACGGCAAGTAGCTATACCGACGCTGCCCGACGTTGTTTCATGGACGATGCCTCTTCAGTAGCCACTGAATCTGTTTTTGTCGATAAGTTTAAGATCACACAGAACAAAACAGTCAAGAAGGGTTTCCACCAAATTTTGGAGTTTTTGCAAACGCTGAATGTTCTGGATTTTTCCGTTTGGACAAATTGCGGTAGCGAGTAGAATAACATCTGATCACAATTCAACGAGTTTCATTCGAGACTCGCAGACACGGCGTCACTTCAGAGTTTTCCGGTTCAAATTCTCGGAATCGGCTGCTTTTCCTGTATTCTTTCAGGCTGTCGGACGCTTCATGAAACGTCCACGTTCGACGCCGGAGACGCAGCAATGCTGACGTTTTTGCTCGACAAACAGGGCAGATCAAGACGCTGCCAATCGTGCCTTCATCGGGCGGTTGAAGAGGCTCCGCTAAGCGTTCAGACGCTTCGCAGCGACAAGCCAAAGAGTGATCTACTCAAGTCTACCACGGTGCCTCAATCGTCCCGGGCACAGGGCTTGATGTTGGCTTTGCACGTTTCCCCGGCGCGCACCGCGATTTCTGAAAAAACCGATTGTGGCACGAGTACTGCTCAGAAACATAGGTTTCGAAGTTCGTCGCTTCGAGCACTCAGAACTTGCTTTTCTCGGCACACTAAACCGTTGCATTTTGGACACAGTGTCCAAAGTTGCACAGTCAGGCCATCTATGGCTCAGCAGCCATGCAGGAGTCACACGTAGCAGATAAATTTCTCAGGAAACCTTGCCATGCAATCAGTTCTCGTCGGCAGTCAGCCTCAGCAATGTACAACTCTCACCTGGTTACTCGTTGGTGACATTCGAGAGATGCTCCAGGACCACCTGGATGACGAGGCAATACGCTGGCTCAAGCCAATTCTTGATTCACTGATCGGCGCGATGTGCGAACAGTCCGAGTTGCACTCCAGGGCTGGCTTGTACGACGACCTGCTCGGTACGTTTCCGCACCTTATCACTCGCGTAGCGGGAATTGAGGCTGAGCAGAACGAACTCTGCCGATCACTGCGTGAACTGCGAAATGGGATTGAGCGGGACATCCCGCTTCAGCGTCTTGCCGCAGACATCGAAGAGGGGCTCGGCGATTGGGTTAACCTCATGACCAGTCACAGTCGTCGGGAAGCCGTCCTGTTGCAGGATGTCTGGTATACCGAAATCGGAGGTGAAGGCTGACGACAAAACAAACGCTCGTTAAATCGGACATGGTAATCGGAGAGTCACTGCTTATTGAAACGCCACCTTCTGAAACGCCACCTTCTGA
>CALGTK010000141.1 GCA_937904325.1 uncultured Planctomyces sp. | reverse complement strand
AAGGCGGAGAGAGCGGGATTCGAACCCGCGGTCAGGTTTGACCCCGACACATCATTAGCAATGATGCGCATTCGGCCACTCTGCCATCTCTCCGGGTCTTATGACCAATCATTCAGAATATAACTTCACCACTGACGAACGCAAGTCCCGTCAACAACTGGCCAGCTGTACCGAAACTGGCAAGTCAGTGCTGATTCTCATGCTGGTTTGACCTGCACTTTTCCTTGCCTGGGTGTTTGCAGAATTACAAACCACAGTCTCATTCCTGTCGATAATTAAATACCCTCGTTACCAGCTCGCGACGGTCAGGATTTCGGACTGAACGTCGCACTGGGGACGTCCCGGGGAACAGATGCTGCCCCGGCCAATGCTGAAGCATCGGGCCGGGTCACTTCATTTTTTGTGTCCGTAGAATTTCGAACACGGTCGATCAAAGACTTGGCGGACTTCAATCGCCACCGCCGTTGATGTTGCTTGAGACTTGGAGAATAAACGGGCCAGTCACCAGGCCCTCGCTTACCGATTCGCTCTGCAAAATCGAAAACTCCCGTCGCCGAAGATCGTTCGAAATGCTCGGCTCGCAATAACCAGTTCTCTGCATCCAGCCTATCTTGCCGGACCGGTAGACGGCGAGATTGAGTTTGACGGTTACTCTCAAGTTCCGGGTTGTGGCGGTTCGATCATGATCAAGGAAGAGTCGGACCGGCTGGAGATCCGGGGTGCGCTGATGGTTTGCCCGTTAAGGGCCACACGGCCAGAGCACGAAATTTTCCACAGTGTCGCACGAAACTTAAGAAAGGCTGCAACATGTACGAGCCGTTTTTCGGCATGGAACGTCGCCCGTTTTCGGCAACGCCGGACCCGGGATGTTTCTTCAGCAGCAGCGAATTACAGACAGTCATCGAAGAACTGACCGTCTGCGTGGAACGTGGTCAGGGGATCGGGATCCTGACGGCTGCGGCAGGCATCGGAAAAACGTTACTTTGCCAGCACCTTGCAGCCAGATTGCGTCAGCGCGACGAATCGGAACCCCAGTTTGAATGTGTCTATCTGGCGAATTCAAACTTCCCCACGCGACGGTCGCTGCTTCAAGCCATTCTGTTCGAGATGGGCGATAACCATAGTCGTCGCGACGAGTCGGAATTGCGTATCGACCTTCGATCGCGTCTGCTCAGTCTGCGGCCGCAATATGAAGCGTTTGTTCTGATCGTCGACGAAGCTCACATCTTCAGCGACGACTTGCTCGAAGAATTGCGTACATTGTCTGACCTGGCCGACAATGGATCGTCGCTGGTTCGCATTGTCCTGTCCGGCCAGCACGAACTGGAAGAGCGACTGACGGACAGAGGCTTTGACGCTTTGAATCAACGCATCAGCAAACAAGTCTATGCCGAGCCGTTCACTACTTCGGAATCTGTAGACTACATCCAGTACCGTCTAAGCTGGTCGGGCTGTGACATCGCATCAGTGTTCAGCGAAAAAGCACTTGGCGTGATCACTCGCGCAAGTGGTGGAGTGCCGCGATGTCTGAATCAGCTATGCGATCACAGCCTGCTGCTGGCATTCGCTTCGGATCAGAAACCCGTAGCTGAAAGTACCGTCCGAGAAGCATTGGAAGATCTGAAACAACTTCCGCTTCACTGGAACGACGTTAGCGACGCGACAGAAGTTGTCGGCTATGTCGACGCTGAAGAAGAACAACAAGAGATGACCGAAGCAGTTGACGCTCGGTCAGCAGACGAATCGATTGACCCGGAAATAGAAGCGGCACTTTCACGACTGGCGTCTGGCAGTTCCACAGAAAGTACGCCCTCTGACGCAGCTGATGGTTTCATTTCAGACACCGGCGATGACTGCGAAAATGAGTTCGACATTGTCGAGCCATTGAGTGAAAAGTCTACCGAAATTTCCAACACCACTCACGTACAGCCGCTTGCTGGGGGATTTGAATTTGACTTCTCATCACCCGCAGAGCACACAGGCGAAGCCGAACAAGCAATCAGCGATACGTGCAGCGAGAGTCTTCAAAACTCACCTGAATTCCCGGAAATCGAATCAGCGAATATAGAATCATCTACTTCAGCCGACGCTAGCCAATCAGAATCAGGACGAGCTGATTTAGACGACGCTGACGTGACGCTGGTCGAGGTTTTGCCATCGACTCCTCAGGAAACGATGCTCGAAACCAGACCACAGCCCGGCGGGCATGTCGACGAATCCGAGGACCACGGGATCAGCTTTATGCTTACGTCCGACGGATTTGAACTGGACGATTTTGGCTCTCCAGAAGAACTGGACTCTCAAGTCGCCGTTTCGTCGGCCGATGTCGAGCGGCCTGAATTTGAAGAGGCGTCGGACAAGGAATCAGACGTGCCGGATTCCGAGAGTGATCTGAAGACAGCAGAAGCAGTCGACAACGAGGAGCAGACTGATTCAGGAGTAATCGAGTTCTCGTTCGGTGATGCTCAAGCCAGCGACGAATCGGAAGCACGGGACTCATGCGAAACTGAAGAGCTCCCTGCTGAATCTGCTACATCCGAAACTGTTGGATCGGCGGCGGTCGAGCAGCTTGAACCTGAGGTTCCAGAAACGGAAACCGGCAAACCAACAGTCTCAGCTGCTGAGATAACGCTTGCGTTATTCGGTCAGGATTCGATCTTACCCGAACACAAATGTGATACGATACTGTCGACATCAAATGAAGTTTCGGAAGCAGACGAATCAAAGTTCGACGAAATTCAAAACGCTGGCGAAACTACAGCCGAAGTTCAGAATATCCATGACGAGAAGCCGGCCGTGACCAGTCAGGTGACCAACAACGAAGCAGGCTACGAAGAAGAACTTGTCTACGATCCGTACGCCGCTCTGCAGGCTCCCGACGGTGCGGGAATCGTTTGGGATGTTGTTAGTACCACTGAACAGGCGAACGTCATGGACGCCGCTGGATCAACCGAACGGGATGACGCCTCAGAAATAGACGCCCCAGAGATAGACGCCCTTAAGTCAGGCGATCTTGGCGAGACAATCGAATCAGCCGAGAGTGGCGATGAGCATTCGCTCGAACCGGAAACACCGGAGGAGACCGTTGGCGCAACGCAGCAGATCGTTGACCCATCGCATGATTACTCCGAAGTATCGCTGGAAATTGAAACCGCCTCTGAACATGAAGCGGATGCAGCGACTGCTGAGGGATCGAAAGATGTTTCTGATCAGCTCGAAAAGCACGACGCGGCGGCGGAAGAACTCGAAGACGTTTCACCGATTGAGCTGACTGACAGCGTAGAGCAACAATGTGAGTTTGAAGTCGAACCTGTCGTCGCCGACGAGGACCTTGTGACCAACCAGTGCGAAGAACAGGCTGAAGAAGTATGTCACCACGACATTGACTCGGCTGAGACTACGACCGACGCTGTGCGCGATAAGAGTAATGACGTGAATTTGAATGAGCATGACATCGTGCAGCCAGTCGATGAGCGACCGCTCCAGCCAGATCGTCTGGTAGACGCCGTGTTGCCCTTACTTGCTGAACTGGACGAAGACCTTGATTCGGTCAGCAAACCGACTTCCGTAGGACGGTCTGTGCTCGATATTGAAGCTGAGCTGATTCAAACAATCGAACACGACAGCGACGACCTGGAAGACCAGATCGGTGCGACAATGCTCGACATTTGCCTGGACACTCAATCGGCTCTTCAGGATTCAGCGGCGGCAATCCGAAATGCAGAAGCAGACGGGCTGGAAAACGTCCATGACGTTGAAGACACAGCGGACGAACTGCCCGGCAAGTCATTTGACATTGTTCAGCCAGAACATCCGCACCCAGACGAAGCTGCTGGTTACAAACTGGACCTCCGATTCGAAGAACTGGACAACAAGAAGCAGGGCACAGATCCCTCGCCAGAGCAATCAGCAAGCGAAAAGGCCACCGACAAACCATTCGGACGACTATTCAGCGATCTTCGCCGACGAAATCGATAGAGATTCGGCCATGAAGGTTGCGAGGCAAAATCGTTGCGACTTCGGTGGTCCATGACTGGTGGACACCTGAAGGATTTTCAGGAATTCCTTCAGGAGCTCGTCATGTCAGAGAAATCAAAGCAACCACGTCGTTCATTCAGCGCTGAATTCAAGCAGAACGCAGTCGATCCTGTCGTCCAGCAGAGGCACTCGTTCAAAGCGGCAGCGGACGCTGTTGGTGTTGCTGCAAAGCAGTCTCAGGGATCAGCACGAAAAGTTGGCTACAGAGTCTGAGCTGTGCAATGACGACGCCTCGACCGCTGTGCTGCAGGCTGAGATCAAGTATCTCAGGAAACGTCTGCAGCGGGCTGAAATAGAACGCAAAATCTTAAAAAAACTAAGATGTATTTTGCGGGGGAGTCACATTGAAATACGCATGGGCCAGGCAACATCGTGACTCGTTTTCAGCAACGTCGATATGCCAAATGTCAAAGTAACTGAACCCCGCGCTCGCAATCGCAATCGCAACGCAAATGGATACCGGTGGCGAGAAGGATCAGTCTGGTTCGGATTGCCAGATTCAGGAGTGGATTCTGCATCGTCATACTCCCTGGTCACGCGGCGTTTCGCAACTTGTCCCGACCCGAACTGCGAAATGTCCGATCAAAAATGAATCGACACGAAATCGTCTGCGATCAGAACTTTGGCCTTATGAAAAGTATCGGACGTCATGTCCTGGCTGATCAGCAACCGCAACGTCAGCGACAATTAGAGCACAAACCGACCAATGGTCAGGACTACCCTTGCAGAAATGAGGTGACGGAGGCGTCAGACTGAAATTACAGTGAGGTGCGAGATTCGACTCATAAATTGACGGTTGCGCTGGCGCGACAGGTCACAAACGCCAAGGAATGTCGCTTACAAAGCCATAAATCCTGAAAGTGTTGCGTGATTCCTGAAAACCGCGCTTGACGATTCGCTGTAAAGAGCGATCTAATAGTAACTTACACGAGCGTCGAGGTTCTGCAGAATCAGCACTGAGGAATCTATGAGCGAATCATTGAAGAACGTTCCACTGCACAGCGTCTGTAAGGAAGCCGAACGGCTCACCCACGAACTCATCGAACATCTTGAGCAGAATCTTGTGCCGCGAACGCACGAAGTTCACGAACTCGTCAAGCCAGACTCTCCGTTTAACACATCCGGAGCCAGCGTGCAGGACGTGACCGTTCGAAGTCAGGTCGCCACACTTCTGGAGAGTCAGAAATTCGCAGAACAGCTTTTCATGAAGACTCGGCAGCATCTGGAAGCGATTGACGAATCAATCAGTGGCGATTCGGACAACGATTGACTGGTTAGGGTCTAACAATCGCAAAGTGGCAAATATCGCAAAGTGGCAAATACAGACAGCGACTACCCGTGAAATCGTTTACAAATCAAATCAACTTTTCGTAAACACACTTCAACAAGACATTCATCTCGAACCTTTCGCTGCAAGCCGTGGTTAATCAAGCAGCTGCAGCAAATCACTTCACTCTTCGCATTCGCGAAACATTGGCGGTCCTGATGTCTGCCAGAGAAAAATCATCGATGGTTTCGGGGAGCGGCCTGCTTGCTCCGGATTCGGATCGGGAGTCCCGACCGCTTCCGCCGTTGTCGGCTGACGATAACGATGCGCATCTGCCTCGGCTTTCAGGGTCAGAAACGGTCATCAACAAGACCGGCCCCCAGACGATGCTGCCGCCGCTCACAGGTGACTCGCCGTCGCTCGAATTGGTTAACCGCCTGTTCCCAGCGGCGCAGGATTCTGGATCGAGCGTCGGAACGTACAGCCCAAACGGCATCGAGCTGGACCATTTCCGAGTGGAAGAACGCATCGGCATGGGTGGCATGGGAGCCGTCTTCCGCGCCGTCGACACTCGCCTGCAACGAATGGTTGCGCTGAAGCTGCTGGCTCCGTCGCAGTCGAACGATGATGGTGCAGTTAAGCGGTTTCAGAATGAAGCTCGAGCGGCGGCAAGACTCGATCACGAAAACGTCGCCCGCGTTCACTACATTGGCGAAGAACGCGGCTTGCACTTCATCGCGTTCGAATATGTCACCGGCTCGACGATTCGCGAACTAATCCGACGACAACACCGCATCTCAGTCACCGACACCATGAACTACGCACTACAGATCGCGGCCGCTCTGAAGCACGCATCGGCGATGGGCGTCGTCCATCGCGACATAAAGCCGTCTAACATCATCATCACCCCCAGCGGTCGCGCGAAACTTGTGGACCTTGGACTCGCGAGAAATGACACAACCGAGTCGCAAGCAGATCTGACATTACCGGGGACAACACTCGGCACATTCGACTACATCTCCCCGGAGCAAGCGAAGGACCCTCGTTCGGTCGACGTTCGATCGGATATCTACTCGCTGGGTTGCACCCTTTATCACATGCTGACAGGGCAGCCGCCCTACCCCGAAGGAACCGCGCTGCAGAAGCTGCTTGACCACCAGGGAAAAGAAGCCCCCGACCCGGCTGCCATCAACCGCCGCATTCCCGACTTCGTTTCGGCAATCGTGCGAAGAATGATGAACAGCGATCGGAATAACCGTCATCAGAATGCCGACCAACTGATTCGCGACCTGACTCACGCAGCCGGCCATCTCGGACTGCGTGGGGTGAATCCGGAAGGTCTGGTTTGGGTAGCTTCGAAATCAGCGACAACAAGCTGGCTTGCCGGCAACGCAGGATGGCTCGGCACAGTCGCCGTACTGTTAGCTGTCGTCGGAGTGCTCCATCAGTTTCCCGAGATCGGTTTACACATGGCGGGAATTCCACCGCAGCAACAGACACTCCTGGACCAATCGCCTGATAATTCAAGCATCAACTCCACAACACCCGACACCGCGTTAGCCAGCAACTCGACTGACACTGCGAGTGCTTCGGAACCTGATCGGGCTGTTGTTGATCGAGGAATGTCCGCAGATACCGGCCCGTCAGCGGCTATC
Organism: uncultured Planctomyces sp.; assembly: GCA_937904325.1. Lineage (GTDB taxonomy): Bacteria > Planctomycetota > Planctomycetia > Planctomycetales > Planctomycetaceae > JABMPE01. The sequence continues at coordinate 24,700 of CALGTK010000141.1, read as the reverse complement.
GAATCTGAAAAAACTTTGATCGCAACCAATATCAACCCCATCAAACCAGACGAAGGAACTCCGATCTCGCTGATCTCTCCGATCATTCGCCCTGACGGAATTTCAACACCACCAGGTGAATTGATTCCGGAGATGACGGAAATCCTGACGGCAGACAGTACGGACGATTCTCCATCAACGATCAAGCCGCCTCAAACGGTCGAGTCATCAGAAACTGGTACAGCGAACCCAACGGCGCCGTCTGTAACGCAGCTGAACACTGTGCCTTTGGAAGACGAGTTACCGGTCGCCCTGTTTACGGGTGATGCGTCGCTTGACCGGCACTATCGAACACTCGAAGCAGCCTGCGCAGCCGCCGAAGATGGCAGCACCATCGAGTTGCAGTTTTCGGATACACTTGTCGAAAAATCATTTCGGATAACCCGCAAGAACCTCACCATTCGAGCAGCGCGAGGACGTACGCCGACCATTGAGTTCGTCCCATCCGAAATCGACTCGACAGACTCGACCGCACGGATGATCACACTGAATGCCGGACCGTTGAGACTCGTCAATGTAAATCTTCAAATGACCGTGCCGGACCAGCCATCCGCCGATCGGTATTCGCTGTTTGGAACGTCACGAGCAGGGCTGCTCGCGATGGATCGAGTGACAATTACCATCGTGAACCCGGCACATGCTCCGGCATCAGTCCTTGAGATCGCGTCAGACTCTGGCCGTATGCCGGCTGACATGCCGACCACTCCAGCCACGATTCAACGAGAAGCATTAGGGCTGCAGGCGACTGATTGCATTTTCCGCGGGCAAGCCAGTTTTGCCACTATCGCCTGGCCAGGCATGGCCAGCTTTACGATCGACAATTGTGTCGCAGGACTCGATGGGGACTTTCTTCAAATCAGACCACTGGCCATGCCGACTGCGGCCCGACCCGTGCTGGACTTCAATATCGAGCACCTGTCAGCACGTCTCTCCGGATCGTTCCTGCGATTTTCCGGGCCTGTTTCTGTAGACGTGCCAGAGGTCGAGTTCCGGGTCAGAAACAGCATCATCTCAGCCACGGAAACTTCGCCGCTGGCAGTTTCTGAAGTAGCCATTGCTCCAGAAGACGCACGACGAATGCTGATCTGGAAAGGCGAAAGAAACTTCTTCGACTCTGTTGCTGTCTTCTGGTCACTCGAAGCTTCTGACGATGTAGTTTCCTGGGATGACTGGCAGACTCTCTGGCAAACCAATGGCAACGTCGGTTCAAGAAATCTGCCGATCGACTGGCTGACCAATCGCCCGTTTGACACCGAACAAGTCGTTGGAGCGTTGGCGCCGGATGTCTGGCAACTCGGGCCTGGACTCACGGAACTCAACCCTGCCATCCAGGGATCGACCGACGGCAGCGACGCTGGTGCCGATCTTTCCGAGCTGCCATGGGTGATAAAAAAAACGTCGCCCGCCGGCAATCCTTCTGAAACAGAAACAAAGCCAGCAACCGACTCGCGGCAACCGGCTGCAAAAACTCAAGGGCCGATAGAAAGCTCAATTGGAACTCGACCGGCGCCAGAGTGATGCCACAACCACGCTCTGGCACGTTTCAGCGCCAATGAGTTCCCAGCCGGCCTCTTCGAGAAGCTTTGTCGACGGCGCATCGGCACGACGATGAAACACTGCGAGGAACTCGGCGGGGAACGATGAGCCACCCATTCCTTCCGATCGACCGCGATTGCGATATGGGGCGAGAGGCTTGTCAGCAGGAACAAGCCAGACGCGTCGACCAGTAGGAGACGTCCCTTTGGCCAGCATCGGAACTTGCCGCTCAATCTCTGCCAGTTGGAACTGGTGCAGCACAGGAGTCACCTGGACGATAGCGTTATCCGGGACGGCCTCTGCCATCTTGTGGAAAAAATCGCGAGAATAACTATCTCCCCAATAACTCACTTCAAATCCCAGACGCTCAGCACCGGGAGTCCCACCGACGGCTACGTTGTAATAGCTCAGGTAGTACGGAGTTGTAGTCATCACTCCTGCAACCTGAGTGGCGAGAAGAATTCCAAGTATCGGTCTGGCAGGCCACTCTCGCGCAACGAGCCATTTGTGGAAACCGGAGACTCCGACCCCGGCGAGCAAGGCAATGCCGGGAAACGCGATCAGAAACAGTCTCGCTCCGTCGTAGACAGCAACACCGGGCAGAGAAAATAAAATCAGCGGTGCGACGACTGAACCGACGATGAGACTTGTTGCAGGGTCACTGAGAATGCGGCGTCTCGCTCCCCATAACCCAATGGCAGCCAGTAGAAGAATTCCAACCGGGACAGTGACAAGCGTCATCACCCACGGGAAATGCCACGGAGCTTCCACGTCTTTGAAAACCTGCCCGAGATACCAGACGTTTAAAGAGACTCGGCCGGTTGTTCGACCGAAGTATTCTGTCAGATGGCCGAAAAAATCGAGCCACAGCCACGGCCAGCCGACGACAAACACGAGGGCCGTTGTGACTCCACAGACGGCGAGCGGCCGAAGTGCTGAAAGTCGCCAATGCCAGAACGCCCAAACCGAAAGCAGCGGAGGCAGCAGTACCGCCTGCATTTTTGTGAGCAATGCCAGACCAACGAAAAGTCCGCACAGGATCGCGGCCTTGTCGCCGGGCAGATCAGGTTTCAGAGCGACATTCGAATCAGATTCGGAAATATCGTTGGAAGCCGAGTCGGCACACCGAGCCCAAAGATGAATCGCGCCGAGAATGGCGATCGTCCAGGTCAGTCCCATTACGGTTTCAAGCGAGGCCAGGTGCGCGTGCCCGAACAATCGCGGCATCACAGCCAGACCGATTGAAGACGTCACACCAGCCAGAGATCCCCGGCGGCGAGCCGCGAACACTCCAACCAGAAAAACAGTCAGGGCAAAGGCGAAGGCAGAACCGGTCCGCGCGTGAATCGTGACGAATGGATTGTCGCCGCTATCGACCGGTGCGACTCCTCGGGAAATTTCGTGGAAGACTCCCAGCCACAATCGGCCGAGCGGAGGGTGATCCGGGTTGTACGCGGGATTACCAAAAACTTCCTGGGCACTCTGTGGGTCGAGAATTCCCAGGCCGAAACCCTTGATACTCTCGACCAGGTAGACGCCCATCTGAACGTTGAACGACTCGTCGAGCGTGATGCCCGGCCCCTGTGGGAGATTCGGTCGATAGCCAGCCGGATCGAGCGTGACGAGCACGGCGACCACTGTCAGCACCGACACGATCCCTGGCCCGAGGGCCGCCCGCAATATCGTGGGACGTACAGTTGCAGATTCTGGATTTGTTGGTTCCGAACTCAAGCTGCTCTGATCCTGCTCAGGTCAATGCTTCAGTGACACACGCTTAAATACTTTACCCGTCCGTTGATAAGGTGTCGGCTGCACGGCATCTTCGAGGCATGAATTCCTGAATCGCGGGCGGTTTTGCAGGCGATTCGACGCAGCGGAATGCGATCTCACCTACAGCGGGCGTCCTGCCATCCTGGCAGAACCCAGCCTCTCGACCAGCTGAAGTTCGAGATCTGGCAGCATCACTCAGGACATGCCGAATACTGTAACCCCTTCCGAAACCGCCACTTGCGAAGTCCGCACTCAAGTGGCACGTCGTTCGCTTACTGTTATCTCGGCCCATTCCTGGGCTGCCGGTATGTCGTAATTTTCCGACACGGATGACGGACGTTGGCTGCCGGAGAGGCAGCCTGATCCTGCGGATCGGCCTGCGACGGACTGTCAGGCAAACGCAAATCGATAAAACAACAGTGAAATAGCGACTCAGGAGATTGAAATGGCAAAGGCGAAGAAGACGAATCTGATTCCACTGGGTGATCGAGTTGTCCTGCAGCGGGATGCCGCTGAAGAAACGACCGCTGGCGGAATCGTGCTGCCTGACTCGGCCAAGGATAAGCCGCAGAGGGGTACCGTCGTCGCAGTCGGCGATGGTCACGTGAAGAGCGATGGATCGAAACTGGCTCTGTCGGTCAAAGCGGGTGACAAAGTTCTGTTCACCTCGTACGCCGGTGAAGAAATCAGCGTTGGCGACGACGACTTCCTGCTGCTTCGCGAAAGCGACATCCTCGCCACCGTCTAGCGTCCTTAGTCTTAGGCCCCACTGGTTAGCCCACGGCTGGCTGAATTGTTCGCGGCCGAGCATCGACTGCTCAAGGCCCGTCCAATTTAAAACTCAAACAACTCACAGGAGAATTCAACTCATGGCAAAGATCATTGCCTTCGACCAGGACGCTCAGGAAGCCATGCGGCGCGGCGTCAGCAAACTCGCTCGTGCCGTCAAAGTCACGCTTGGGCCACGCGGACGAAACGTTATCCTTGAAAAGAGCTTCGGCTCGCCGACCGTCACCAAAGACGGCGTAACTGTCGCTCGCGAAATTGAACTGAGCGACAAGTTCGAAGACATGGGAGCCAAGCTGGTTAAGGAAGTTGCCAGCAAAACTTCAGACAACGCCGGTGACGGAACAACGACCGCCACCGTCATGGCCGAAGCGATCTTCAACGAAGGTCTGAAAGCTGTTGTCGCCGGTGTCAGCCCGATCGAAATGAAACGGGGCATGGACAAAGCTGTTTCCGACATCGTCGAAAACCTGCACAGCATGTCGACTGAATGTCGAAACAAAAAAGCCATCGCTCAGGTTGGAACCGTTGCTTCTAACGGCGACAACGAAATTGGCAACATCCTGGCCAAGGCCATGGAAGAAGTCGGCAAAGACGGTGTCATCACTGTCGAAGAAGGCAAGAGCCTTAACACCGACTACGATAAGAAGGAAGGCCTGCAGTTCGATCGTGGTTACCTGTCACCTTACTTCGTGACAGATTCAACCAGCATGGAAACCGTCTTCGAAGACGCTTACATCCTGATCCACGAAAAGAAGGTTTCCAACATTAAAGACCTTGTTCCAGTCCTGGAAAAGGTCGTTCAGAGCGGCAAAGCGCTGGTTATCATTGCCGAAGACGTCGAAGGCGAAGCACTGGCAACGCTGGTCATCAACAAGCTGCGTGGTACGTTCAAGATTGTCGCTGTTAAGGCTCCCGGCTACGGCGATCGTCGCAAAGCCATGCTGCAGGACATCGCTATTATGTGCGGTGGCCAGGCAATCTTCGAAGACCTCGGCATCAAGCTGGACAACGTTCAGCTCAGCGATCTCGGTACCGCCAAGAAGATCATCGTCGACAAGGACAACACCACTGTCATCGAAGGTGGCGGAAAGTCAGCCGACATCAAGGCTCGTATCGACCAGATTCGTCGCGAACTCGAAAACTCGACCAGCGACTACGACAAGGAAAAGCTGAACGAACGAGTCGCCAAGCTTTCCGGTGGAGTTGCTCAGGTTAACGTCGGAGCCGCTACCGAATCTGAAATGAAGGAAAAGAAAGCTCGCGTCGAAGACGCTCTGCACGCAACCCGCGCTGCCGTCGAAGAAGGCATCCTGCCTGGCGGTGGAGTCGCTCTGCTGCGAGCTTCCGGTGCCGTCAAAGCTGGCAAGCTCAGCCACGACGAGAGCGTTGGCTACAGCATCATTCTTCGCTCCTGCCGATCTCCACTTTCTCAAATCGCTGATAACGCCGGCAAAGACGGCGGAGTCATCTGCGAAAAAGTTCTCGAACTGGACGGCAACAACGGCTACAACGCCGAGACCGACAAGTTCGTCGACATGGTCAAGGCCGGTATCATCGACCCGACCAAGGTCACACGATCCGCTCTGCAGAACGCCGCATCAGTAGCAATCCTGCTGCTGACCAGCGACGCTCTGATCGCAGAAGCACCAAAAGACGGCAAACACTCACACGGCGACGAAGACGTCTACTAAACCCGTGAGTAAACGCTTGCTGAAAACCTGAACGCCCGGCGAGACCAGTTCCCGCCGGGCGTTTTTTCGCATGCTGAGTTCAGCTTGTGATGACGCAAACGCAATCGGATACTCCGCCGCTGATTGGAACCCAGGAGCAAGGTAGCCTGGCAGACAAGTGGCACGCCCAATCAACAGGTCTGCGGACGGGAACAGTCCTGGACGAGACAAACTCATGGATGAAGATCGAATCTGCTGCGACTTGATGCGAACGCAGCTAAAGCATCGATGTGAGCAGCATCCCAACCCGCACGACTGCCCGGACGTACTCGTTATCCACAGTCCCCGCTTCGACGAATACGGCATACCGATTCGCGACGCCGGTGCATCGTCGATGTTCATGCGATTTTGTCCGTGGTATGGAGCCTCGATGCCAGAATCCAAACGCGATTTATGATTCAAAACACTGGCTGAAATGGGCATCGACGAACCAATCCACCAGGACATCCCGATCGAATTCAAGTCTGACGACTGGTGGCGTTCTTTGATTTGACCAGCCAGGATTATCTGTTGATTTCCAACATCCGAGACCCGGCCTGCAACGCTTACTCCATGTCGACACAATTCGATACAGTTTCGATGAAGCCACGCATCTCTGCATTCAGTATTCTCTCGTGACTCGCCTCATCGATCGAGCAAACGTCCAGAGAATAGAAGTTGGAATGGAGAATTCGAGAATGAGTGTTTCTGGAAAACCCGGCTGTCTTCGTGGTTTCGTGGTCTCGAAGGTGGTCGTTCTGGTAACCGTTGTGACGACAATGTTCTTTCAGCCTGCGTCAACGCGTGCAGCGGTGAAGTCGGAAGCTGATTCGGCATCGGTCACCAATGCGAAATCTGCGAAAAAGATACTCGGGCGGCGGATTCCGGATTTCGTGCTGCCTGATTCTGCTGGCAAGCCGACGGCGTTTTCTGATTTCAGCGAAGCGAAGCATGTCGTCGTCGTTTTTCTGGGGACTCAGTGCCCGATCGGCAATGCGTACGTGCCGGTACTCAATGAGCTGCAGACTCGGTATCGCGACAGTGCAGTGCAGATCGTCGCTATCAATTCGAACCTGGCCGATGACGCGGAAGCCGTCGCCAGGCACGTGAAGGATTTCAGCGTAAGGTTTCCGGTGCTCTTTGATGAGCGGCAGATTGTTGCTGACATCTTTGGGGCACGCAGAACGCCGGAAGCGTTTGTGCTGGATCGTCGTCGCCACATTCGCTACCGCGGTCGGATCGACGATCGGTATGGCTATGACTACAAGCGAACAACTGCTCGCCGCAACGATCTTGAAGAGGCAATCAAAGAGTTGCTTGCTGGCGATGAAGTCTCGCTCGCTGAAACTGAACCAGCCGGCTGCGTTATCACTCGCAGGAATCGAATCGCCGGAAAAGGGGAGATCACCTTCGCAAAGCACGTCTCACGAATCCTGCAGAAGAATTGTGCCGACTGTCACCACCCCGGCACGGCCGCTCCGTTTTCTTTGCTGAAGTACGAGGATGCTGCCAACTGGGCCGGGATGATTCGCGAAACGGTTCTCGAACGTCGTATGCCGCCCTGGAGTGCTGACCCTCGTTATGGCCACTTCGACAATGACCTGCGGATGAGCGATGAAGAGGTCGACACATTGATCTCGTGGATCGATAGTGGCATGTCGCTGGGAGATCCCAAAGAGCAGCCCGTACCGAAGCAGTACGCTAACGGCTGGCAACTCGGGAAGCCGGACATGATCTTCAGGATCCCTGACGAGTACACCGTCCAGGCGACGGGCACGGTCGAGTATCAATACTTCGTGACGCCGACAAACTTCAAAGAGGATGTCTGGGTGCAGGCTTCAGAAGCTCGACCTGGCAACTGGGACGCCGTACACCACATCATCGTTTTCGTCCGCGAAAAGGGCGGCCAGCGAAAGCAGGGCCTGCCTGCGGTGGGCGGGTTTGCCCCCGGCGAAGAACCAAAGGTTCTGCCGCCAGGTGTTGGATTCAAAGTTCCTGCCGGTGCTGAACTTGTCTGGCAGCTCCACTACACGCCGACCGGTAAAGTCGAAAAAGATCGCTCCGAAGTCGGACTGTACCTTTGCAAAACAATTCCCGAGCGAGAGAGTCGTGGCGGCGGAGTGTTCAACTTTCGATTCAGCATCCCGCCCGGTGCAGAGAAACATCGGGTCGTCTCGGAAGCGATAATTCCCAGGGACGTCGAATTGATCTCACTGATGCCGCACATGCATCTGCGTGGGCGTGACTTCAAGTACACAGCGAAGTACCCCGACGGTAGTAGCGAGATTCTGCTCAGCGTCCCGAACTACGATTTCAACTGGCAGCACCGATACCGCTTCACCGAGCCGAAGCCGATTCCCGCCGGGACGAAACTCGAATGCGTCGCTCACTTCGACAACTCAATCCATAATCCGGCGAACCCCGATCCAACGATGGCTGTAAGGTGGGGCGATCAGAGCTGGGAAGAAATGATGATCGGCTGGTACGCGACAGTCGACGCAAAGCCACTGCTGGTCGGAAAGGACATTTGGGCAGCAGCGATGAGTAACGACGTCGCCGCTCTCAAGAAACACTTCGCGGCAGGAGTGGACATCAACAGCCGCAACCCCCTTGGCCAGGGAACACCTCTACTGGCGGCCTGTGTCTTCGGAAAAACGGAAGCAGCGAAACTGTTGATCAAGCAGGGAGCCGACATGACTCTCGTCTCGGCCGACGGTTCTGGCTCGGCACCGCTGACGGTCGCGGCATTCTTTGGACACGCTGAAATTGCGAAAGCACTGATCGAAAACGGAGCCTTGATCAACGCAAAAAACAAAGTCGGAAACACGGCCCTGAATGCGGTGTCACACGCGTGGGGACCAGCCGTCGAAGGTTTCTACAAGGCCGTCGGCAGCAATCTGCAACTGGAACTCGATCTGGAGCGAATCAAAGCGGCCCGTCCAAAAGTCGTTGAACTTCTGAAGAAACACGGAGCGAAACTCGCAAGTGAACTGGCCGACTGAGCGGGACGAGTATCGATTGATAATCCTCAACAATGTTTTCGGACCATTGCCATCGTTACAATCTTGTGATGAATTTCAAAGTTCTGATACTTTTACTTTTACAGGCAACTGTCACTTCGTCCGCGTCAGCAGCTGAGCCACCAATCACAGCTGTCGTGTTTGCCCCGAACGGAGAATCCGTCATCGCGGCAAGCCAATCTGGTTTACAAATCTATGGTTGGCCAGACCTGCAACGACGAAAAACAATTGAGTGCGAAGCAGCAAATCTGCACTGCGTCGCATTCTCACCAGATGGGAAGCACCTGACAGTGGGAGGTGGCACGCCCTCTGAAGACGGCAGTGTCGAAGTTTTCTCATGGCCGACCTGCCAGCGTGTTTCGTTGCACATTGAGCACGTGGATTCCGTTCAATCGGTTGCCTGGCAATCTTCGACAAGTCTGCTGTCCGCGGGAATCGACCGGCAAATTAAAATCTTTGACCTCGTCCCGTCCGGAAACCGCAGCAAAACGACACTGGTTTCACCTCAACCAACAGGCAAAGAGAATAATCAGACATTCGATGGTCACTCGCGAAGCGTGTCCGATCTCTGCCTGCTGGACGACAGGCAGACGTTGGTGAGTGCCGGAGTCGATCAGTCACTCCGTGTGTGGAACATCGAATCAGGCCAATTGGTCCGCAGCCTGAATCAGCACACGGGAGCGGTCCACGACCTGGCGCTGCGGCCAGCCAGCGAAGGCTTGCCAATGGTGGCTTCAGCCGCTGGCGATCGCACAATTCGTTTCTGGCAGCCAACGATCGGACGAATGGTTCGATACATCCGTCTCGAAGCTGAACCGCTGAGCATCGCCTGGCTGGACCAAGACACCCTTGTCGCGGGCTGTGTCGATGGTCGAATCCGAACCATTGATGCCAACAATGTGAAAGTTACCGGCGACTACGCCGCGATCAGCCGTTGGGCCTACGCAGTCGCTGTTCACCCAAACGATGGCAGCGTCGTGGTGGCGGGGACCGGTGGACAGCTTCGTGGAATCGAACTTCGTGGCAGGCGTGTTTCACGCACGCCACGCTGATTTCAAAGCCCCCGGAATAAGGGTACGCAACGCCGGTCCACTCACGGTATTACGCCATCGGTTGAGAGTGCTTTGCCGAGTCGTTTATAGTCGGATGCATTCGCTGGCTTTGATTCGTCGTTCAGCCGCATTTGCTGATTCCACGACACTCGACAGGGGCTTTTCCCGCCTTCGGCTTTTGATCGCCTATCCCCTTCCCGCAAGGAATTACGACCATGACGAAACCTTCCAACTTTACACGTCGCGACTTTTTGACAACGACAACTGCCGGAGCTGCAGCCGTTTCGTCAGGAGTCTGGACCGGAGCCGCGCTAGCCGAATCACGATCAGCCAACGAGAAGCTCGTGATCGCCTGCGTCGGTACAGCCAACCGAGCTCTGGCCGACATCAATGGGGTCGCTGGCGAGAACATCGTCGCCCTCTGCGATATCGATTCGAACTACCTGGATCGCTCGAAAGCTCGATTCAAGGACGCGCGAACATACGCCGACTATCGCGAGATGATCGAAGCAGAGGCCGACAAAGTTGATGCTGTCGTTGTCGCAACAGCCGATCACAGCCACGCTCCAGCATCAATTCGAGCTATCCGTAAAGGGCTGCATGTTTACTGCGAAAAACCTCTGACTCACACGGTCGAAGAAGCTCGGATTATCGCCGAAGAAGCAAAAAAAGCCGGTGTAGCAACTCAGTTGGGAACACAAATCCACGCTGGCAACAACTACCGCCGGGTCACCGAGGCTATTCAATCCGGAGCGATCGGCGATGTCACGGAATGTCACGTCTGGGTTGGCAAAGGCTGGGGCGGTGGCGACCTCCCGAAAAAAGCGGATGAGCCGCCGAAGAATCTGAACTGGGATCTGTGGCTTGGACCTGCACCGGAACGGCCCTTTGCCAACGGTCGATACCATCCTGCTCAGTGGCGCCGCTGGTGGGCGTTCGGCCAGGGTACGCTCGGCGACATGGCCTGTCATTATATGGACCTGCCATTCTGGGCTCTGAAACTCCGGCACCCAACCAACGTCGAAGCAGAAGGCCCGGAAGTTCATCCGGAAACATGCCCACTGGGACTGACTGTTCGCTACAAATTCCCGGCTCGAGAAGACATGAAGGCTGTCGATTTGACCTGGTACGACGGAAACCAGATCCCGAAAGAAATCGCCGGACAGCGAGTCCCCGGATCGGGAGTCATGTTTGTCGGTTCTGAAGGCATGATGTTTGCAAACTACGGAAGCTACAAACTCTTTCCGCAGGAGAAGTTTGCAAAGTTTGAACCACCTGAGCAGAGTATTCCAAATTCAATCGGCCACCATGCTGAATGGATCAAGGCTTGCAAAGATGGCTCGCCAACAACTTGCAACTTTGACTACTCAGGCGCGCTGACCGAATCTGTACTGCTCGGCAATGTCGCTTACCGAAGCGGTAAGTCACTTGAGTGGGACGCCGCTAACCTGAAAGTGACGAACACCACCGAAGCTGATAAATACCTCCGCAAGGAATACCGCAAAGGTTGGGAAGTTTCATAGTTCGGATTCATCCCGGTTGAACTGTCAGCAATTTCGGTGATTATGGTGCAGGCTCGGATTCGATGTGAATCCGGGCCTTTTCCATTCAAGACACGGTTGATCCTTGAACGGATCATCGAAACAGATCGGCAAGGATCTACTTGACGGCGTTCGAGATAGCAGCGCTGCCTTGGACGAATTTGTTTGACAGTTTCACAGACGACTCTTGCCATTCGCCGGCGACGGTTCAAGCAGAATGCTGATCTCGAGGACACCGTTCAGGAGACGTTTTTGAGTCTCGTGAAGTCGCTGCAATCGTTTCGTGGAGAAGCCCGTCTGAAAACGTGACGGTTCCAGTTACTGCTCTGTCGGATCGCGGACGCCCACCACCGATCTGATCGAAATCCTTAGGTGCAACTGTGCTTGCCTGACTCTCAATCGGACTCGTAGACTTCAACTCCAACTAACCACCGACTGACAAGTCTGGAAGTTGGTGCATCCGCAATGAAGAACAACGGGGCAGTATCAGTCATCACTCCTGCACGCAGTTACCGCGGCAATCGAACGAACCGGCTGTGAATTCTGCGCAGCAAATCTCGGAGTTCTGTCTGCAGAAATCAACACTCCGGCCGACGATTCTGACCAGTTCTTAAGAGGCATGGTTCTAAAGTCCACAGTTGGATTACTGAACTATCGCCGCGACTGCTAACTAGCGAGGAGCAACAGGCAAGGCTGAATATAAAGTCGGGAAGTCGCGTGTTGTGGCTTTGACTGAACGTCTCTGCGATAATCCTCGTCCTGCCTGATGGTCGGCCCAGCCGACGCTCCACTAGACCTCTCAATATTTCAAACGAGAAGCCGCATGGCGACCGACACAACCAGCTCTACAGAAGTCGGTAGTTACTTCGTGTCGAACTACCCACCTTTTTCTCAGTGGACTCGTGAAAACGTTCCGGAGATCCAGTCGGCACTGCACTCGCCACCCGACACCAGCGTGCCGATGGGACTGTATATGCACATTCCCTTTTGCCGAAAACGCTGCCGTTTCTGCTATTTTCGCGTTTATACCAATCAGAATGCTAAGGCGATTCAGCGATACGTTGACTGTTTGGCTCGCGAGATTGAGATGCTCAGCCAGACCGAAGCGATGCGAAATCGAGAGTTGCGATTCGTCTATTTTGGTGGTGGAACGCCTTCTTACCTGAGTTCCCGACAGCTCCTGTTTCTACAAGACAAACTTGCTGAACACGTCTCATGGGAAACCGCTGAAGAAGTCACTTTTGAGTGCGAGCCCGGAACTCTCAGTCTCGAAAAAGTCAAAACGCTGAAAGAAATCGGCATCACGCGAGTTTCACTCGGCGTTGAAAACTTCAACGACGCGATTCTTGAAGAGAACGGTCGGGCTCACCTCTCGCCTGAAATCGAAACTGCTTATGGCTGGTTGAGACAGGTCGGATTTCCGCAGGTCAACATCGATCTGATCGCCGGCATGATCGGCGAGACGGACGAGAACTGGCATCGATGCATCGACAAAGCCATCGAGATGGAGCCTGATAATATCACTATCTATCAGATGGAATTGCCGTTTAACACGATCATTTCGAAAGAAATGAAAGAAGCAGGCACGGAGTCGCCCGTTGCCGACTGGGCAACAAAACGTCGTTGGGTCAATGAAGCCTTCAACCGTCTACTCCCCGAGGGCTACCAGATTTCGAGCGGCAACGAACTTGTCCGATCGCTCGACACCGACCAGTTCGTTTATCGCGACAATCTTTTCCGAGGATCGGATCTGTTGGCGGCAGGAGTGTCTTCATTCGGCCATTTGCAGGGCGTCCATTATCAGAATCTCGATCAGATCGAAGACTACCAGACAGCCGTTGAAGCGGGCGAACTTCCCGTCAACCGAGCGTTGCGGCCATCGACGCATCAGGCACTTATTCGCGAAGTCATTCTTCAACTGAAGGAAGGCCACATATCTGGAGACGCCTTCCAGCGAAAATTCGGTGTCGACATCTTTGATGAATTCGAAAACGCCTTTCGTAACCAGGAAGCCGCCGGTTATCTGCGAGTTGAAGACGGCGAAGTTCGCCTCACTCGCAAAGGACTGCTCCAGGTCGACAGTTTGCTCACCGAATACTTCGAACCTGAACATCGACAGGTCAGATACACGTAAAAACGTTCCCCCTCAGCTCCTTCCTTATTAACAGCACATCCCGCCGTGAATCCACTCACCGAACTTGAAGCGCTGTTCGATCTGTTCCCCGAAAGCCAGCCACTGGTTACGCGGGCCGAACATATCCCGTCTTCGCAGACGCCCGATCCTTACAAGCAAATGCTCGTCCACGAGCATCACATGACAGTGACGATGGAGTCTTACCACGGAACCAGTGTCGATGTCCGCGTACTCGACCAGCAGTTCGACAAAGACATGTACTGTCGGAAGATCCTTCTTCTGAAAAGTGGAACGGACGATGTCGTTCAGTTTGGGATCGTTCGTTTCAACTTTCAGTATGTGACGCTGGAAGTCAAAGAACAGATTCTGGGCGGAAAAATCCCACTGGGCCGAGTTTTAATCAACCACAACGTGTTGCGACATATCGACCTAGGGGCGATCGTCAAACTGACGGCTGGTCACGGTCTGGCGAGCCATCTACAAATGGAGAAAAATGCGACCACGTACGGTCGTCTGGCCACGATATTCTGCAATCACCGCCCGGCAGTTGATTTGCTGGAAGTTGCGGCTCCCCTTTAAACACTCGTTGCCCTGCAGAAACTAATTTGATGATCGAATCCGGCCAGCCAGATCTTGATGAAGCCTACGATGTCATCGTCATTGGTGGTGGACCTGCCGGGTCATCGACCGGAGCACTGATCGCCGAACACGGCCACAGTACATTGATTCTGGAACGCTCCGAATTGCCAAGATTCCACGTAGGCGAGTCCCTGATTCCGGAAACGTACTGGACGCTCAAACGCCTTGGACTTGTCGAGCGACTCCGGGAAAGTGCCTACCCCAGAAAATACAGCGTTCAGTTCTTCAGCGAGGGTCTGAAACCTTCCGCGCCGTTCTACTTCGACGAGTACAAGGACTGCGAGAGTTCCCAGACCTGGCAAGTCTGGCGGGACTCGTTCGATCAGATGCTGCTTGACCGGGCGACTGAACTCGGAGCAACCGTACACGCGAAAGCTCAGGTCATCGATGCGAAGTTCGACGGTGACCGAGCTACGGGCGTCCGCGTCAAAGTAACCTGCTCAAACGGTGAACGGATAGAGAAAGACATCGCCTGTAGAGTCGTCGTTGATGCAACAGGACAGTCCGCATTTTTAGCTTCAAGGCTTAACCTGAAAACAACCGATCCGGCTCTCAAAAAGGGAACCGTGTGGAGCTACTTCGAAAATGCCCGCCGTGATTCCGGCAAGGATGAGGGCGCGACACTCATTATGCAGACGGCCGGAAAACAATCGTGGTTTTGGTTCATTCCACTTCCAGGTAACGTAACCAGCGTCGGCTGCACGGCTGATATGGATGTTTTGTTTTCAGGAGGAGCGACCGGTGAGGATGCTTTCAATCGAGAACTCGAACGCTGCCCGGCAATGGTCGACCGCCTCGCAAACGCGACTCGAGTCCGAGATTACATGACAACTCAAGATTACACCTATCACTCTCGCCAGGGAGCGGGGCCCGGGTGGACGCTCGTTGGAGACGCTTACGGATTTATCGACCCTGTCTATTCGAGTGGTGTTTTTCTTGCTCTTAAGTCTGGCGAGTTCGCCGCCGATGCGATTCACGAAGCATTCGAGAAGAATGACTTTTCAGCAAACCAACTGGGAAGCTGGCTCGAAGAGCACCGCCGGGGTGTCGACGTTTTCCGAAAGCTTGTATACGCGTTCTACAATCCAAACTTCAGCTTCGGACGCTTTCTGAAGATGCATCCCGAGTTTCGATCACACGTCACAGATATTTTGATCGGTGACGTTTTCAAGCCAGACTTCACGAAATGCTTTGAAACAATGGGTGACGTTACTCCGCCTGTTCCAGCATGATCCTACGGCAAATTCATCAAAAGAAAGAAACACCATGAGAGTCTCCTGGCTGCTGTGTTTCCTTCTTGTTGTCACTCTGAGTTTGGCAACGTGCCGGTGCGACGCTCAACAGTCAAAAACTGCTGCGAATGAAGTTGCATCGACTCCAAAGATTGCAGGAATCACGACGGTCTTCCGCAAGAACTCGCACGCCGAAGTGATCATTGGAAGGCTGATTCGCGGTTACTCGTTGAACGACAAAGGACCACGACCGGCGCTGGCTTTGGCGTCGTTATTCACGGATCAGATACCGGAGAGCGACCTCAGTCGAGCATGGTCATCACAATACGGTTTTCCGATCGTTAAATCTATTAGTGAATCATTGACTCACGGTTCAATAACTCTGAACGTCGACGGAGTCTTGCTGGTCGCCGAGCATGGTGACTACGAAAGATCGGAAACTGGAAACAAGCAGTTTCCGAAGCGTCGATTGTTTGAGGAAATTGCAAAGGTATTTGAAGCAACAGGTCGATCAGTTCCAGTATTCAGTGACAAGCATCTCGCGGACAACTGGGACGATGCGAAATGGATCTACGACCGAGCGAAAGAGCTTAAGGCCCCACTGATGGCCGGCTCTTCACTGCCTGTTTTGTGGCGATATCCGCCTGTCGATACTCGGCGTGACTCGAACATTGAGGAGGTTGTTGCCATTTCATACGGCTCTCTGGACGCTTACGGATTTCACGCGTTAGAGATGGTGCAGTGTCTTGTCGAAAGACGCGCCGGCGGTGAAACAGGAGTTCGAAGCGTGCAGTGCCTGACCGGTGAAGCAGTTTGGAAAGCTCGCGAAGCAGGACGCTTCAGTTCGAAGCTCTTCGAAGCAACGGTAGATCGTTTGCCGGTGAAACGATGGATTAAGCGAGATAAAACACTGGAAGAAAGCGTCCGCGAGCCCGTGCTTTGGATGGTCGAATATCGAGACGGATTGCGGGCCAGTGTTCTGACATTGAACGGTGCTGCAACGTGCTGGACGGCAGCGTGGAAATATGCCGGAGAGGATCGGATCGAGTCGACACGATTTCAGGTTCAGGAAGAGCGTCCGTACGGACACTTCACTTTCCTCGTGCAGGGCTTCGAGAAGATGATCGAAACCGGAAAGCCGACCTGGCCCGTCGAAAGGACGCTTCTTACGAGCGGCATCCTCGATGCGTTGCTAACGTCGAAGTTGAACGGTGGAGAACAAATTCCAACACCGTGGCTCGAAGTTCGATATTCAAGCGGCTACGAATGGAAGCAACCCCCTGAACCGACAATTGAGACGGAATCGAAGTAGCAACAGAAAATCCAGATCAGACACTACTTGAGAATTCGATCCATCTTTTTGGATGTCCGTAGTCAATCCTCATCAGACATCGATGCCAAGGTCGTACTTCAGTTCACAGAACCGCTCGATAAACTCTTCACTCGATGAGTGGACATGCTCAGCTTCGGTGATAAATCGCATGTCTTCATGACAATCGACATAGTGGTCGATCAGCGTTCCTTTGACCGCGTTCAGATTCTGACCGTAGGCAATCAGCAGTTTGTGCTCGTCAAACTGAACTTCCATCGGGATATTCGGATTCAAAACGGCGATGCCCATGCAGCCATCGTCGAGAAGCAAATCTTCATAGTCCATCAGGATGCTCTTCAGAACCGGAAGATCGATTGCTTCCCGCACCAGGTCGTTGTGCGAACCATGCTCGGAATCGTGGCTGGACTCAAGTACGACGTCGACCTCTGTCCCCATCGGGTTCAAAAGCTCGAAGAAGAGATCCAGGACGGTCTCCCGCGAGGCGGCTGCCATGACGACTGGAATTTCGACTCCCGTGTCGGCGTCTTTGTACGAATCGTGACGAAAGCCTGCCTGTGGAACGACCTGAAGATCGTATGACGGACGGACGGCATCGGTCAGCGTGAACTTTCCATAACGAGCGATCCGCAGATGAGTCTCCAACTGATCTTCAGTCAGATGCTCGAAGCTGCTGACGCCATTCGTTTGTTCATCTCGATAAGTATTTCTGACAAACTTCTTAATAAAACTCATCAGGCCAGAATCCCTCTGCGTCGGATAATCCGACTGTTTCAGTCACTGCTGGCGTTGCCGCTGCTTTCAGATTCAATCGCAGCCAACCAACGTCTCAACAGGGTTTGTTCATTTCGTAAAAGACCAATTAACCGCAGCCCAAACTGCATCGCAGACGTATCGATTCGTTACTCAAAGTTCCCGTCCTGAGCCAGGAATCAAACCAGCTCTGTCTGCCCTGCTTAGTCAGCCAACGTCATCTGTCGGGCTCACGGTGCGGAGCGGATATAGCCGCTTTCTGCGAAACACACCTGAACTTAGCACGCAAATTCGGATCGAGTTCTCACCGTGTGAACGTCACGATCTTTTTCGACGGTGGACTCTGTCGACCGACGCACTGACGCGGTCTGGGATAAGCCGGCAGGAAGGCGAGACAATCCGTCTGCAACGGTTGTCCGATAGCCATTCGTGTCAGAACTACCGACAGACGGCTGCTCAACCGCTAAAAACTGAACGACTGGGCTGAGAGAGTCGCGAAGATCGCTATAATTTATAGCGGGGATCAATCAGCGCCAGCATGAATTCACGCGTACTCTCACTTGTGAGGCGTCGCGTTACCCAAAGGCAATCCCAACTAAGACTACACACGCTCATTCTCTTCTGGAGAGACTGGATATGTTCCTCAAATATTTTCGGCTGGAAAAATTCACCGCCTTTGTCCTGGCCATGCTGACACTTTACTCGTCGGAAAAGGCGTTTGCCGCAGACAATGAGACCAACGAAAGCTGGCAGGTCATCCATCTGTCTGGCCAGAGGATCGGATATGGGCGAGTCGTCATTCGAGAGGTGAAGCGAGGTCCAGACACTGTCTTTACGACCGACACCGAAGAGCACGTTTCGATCCGTCGTTTCGGGCAGCGGCTTCGCATTCAATCGAAGACTCACACAGAAGAAACAGAAGACGGACAGCTTCTATCGTTCAGTTTCGAAATGAAGAATCCACCCGCCCAGACGACTAAAAGTTCAGGGCGGGTTGAAGGCCGGCACCTGATCGTCGAATCCACCGTCGGCGGTCGTGTTCAAACAAAGAAACTGGCATGGGATCCTTCGGTCAAATCTCCGGCGTGGCAGGACCGTTCGCTCAAGGATTCGCCACTCAAACCGGGCGAGGCTCGATCATTCAAGACGTTCATGCCAGAGTTCTCCAAAGTCGTCAATGTGAAAATCACTGCTGACGATTACCGCATAGTCAAACTTCACGACGGCTCTGAAAAAAAACTGCTGAAAGTCAGTGTTTCTCAGTCGATCCTGCCCGGAATCGCGATGCGGATTTACCTGAACAAGGACGGAGACTCGTTGCGTACCGAAGCAGACCTGTTGGGAATGGTAACATTCGGCGTTCCTCGCGAAGTCGCGTTACAGAAAATCGTCGGCAAAGAACTGGACATCGCCACGAACACGTTGATCAGGATCACAGACCCACCAGTCGGGCTGCATGATCGCCAGACGGCCATCTACCGAATCCAGACCAAGGGTAGAAATCCCGCCGAGTTTCTTCCGACTGGAGAAACTCAGACCGTCGCATCCATCGACGACGAAACGGCAACACTGACTGTTTCTTCGGTACAGCCTCCGAAAAACATTCAGTCCTCTCGGAACCAGCAGAAGGACTACCTGGGTGATACCCAGTTTCTACAGGCAAAAGATTCCCGTGTGCAGGAGCACGCCCGCAAAGCGACGGCGGGCTCCCTGGATCCGGGGACAATTGCCGTCCGCATGGAGCAGTACGTTTACACATCGCTAAAGAAGAAGAATTTTTCGACCGCGCTGGCATCGGCCGCAGAAGTCGCTAAAAACCTTGAGGGTGACTGCACCGAACATGCCTGCCTGCTGGCGGCGATGCTGCGAGTCCAGAAAATACCCTCTCGAGTCACCGTAGGACTCGTCTACGCAGAACGTCTCGGAGCCTTCGGCGGGCACATGTGGACCGAAGCATGGCTCGACGGTAAATGGGTACCGCTGGACGCGACCCTGGGCAAAGGTGGGATCGGTCCCGGACATATTAAACTGGCGGATTCAAGCCTCTCCGATGACGGTCCCGCTCCTGTGACATCGTTCGTCCCTCTGATGAACATGCTTTCGAATGTCACGATCGATATTGTCAGCACTGAGAAATAATGGTCGGTTGACGCGAGGCCCAAGCGGGCCTCGCACAACTGGAACAATCGGATCAGCCAGTTCGGCTTGCCATCTCCTGACAACGATTGTTGCCGTTTGGGTATTCCTACCGGTTCGTGGACCAGTGTTTCGAATTTCGTAGCTCGCTTGGTTTCTTCGCTATATTTCCAGAGATAGCCTTGCACGAAGATCCTTCAAGTTGACCTCTTAACGCGGGACCAGCGTCATGATTGCGAGGGCCCGTCTACGGTTTGGAATGGTTGGAGCCGGCGGAATTACTCAGGTATTCCGCGATACTAACATCGCAGTCCTCGTCGCGGCGGCTGACGTGCGGACTGAATCTGCAGAGGCGATGGCTCAATCAATCGGTGCAAAGCCGTACGCGGCGCACAAAGAAATGACCTGCCCCTGTGAATGATATGACTTGTTAAGTGATGATTTTGATTGCCATGACTGGCCTGAAAAACAGCCTCTGGAGCCGGTGGTCTGTAACCTGGTGAGCTATGCTGTCGCACCGTTTGTCATCAACTCCGTAACGCCCGATCAGGACCTTCACTTCCAGCAGCGTCTCAAAGATCTCGCTATTGAGCAACTCGCCTCGCTGCTTTCCGTTGAATGACTCGATGAAGCCGTTCTCCAACGGGGAGCCTGGTTCAATAGACAGCGTCTTCACTCCCGCATTCTCCAGCCATTCCTGCACTAGATGAACCGTGAACTCCGGTCCATTGTCCAATCGGGTGTATTCGGGCGGACCACGATAAATAAACAGGTCGCTGAGTCGTTCAAGGAAGTCTTGACTGGTCATTCTGCGAGAGACACCCATCGCCAGACACTCCCGGGTTAACTCATCACGATGAATCCCTGCAGAAGCTTGAGTCAGCTGAACCAGCATGATTCCAGTCGAATTGAGCTGCCACCTATCTCACAACCAGGTAACACAGGCCATTGACCTGTCGTACCAGCGGTGTGCGACAGGTCTGCCACATCTGAAATTGCTAAAGAAACGAGCCAGTAACCTGTTAGGGCTACTGACTCGTTGATTCGAATACTGCGACCTGTGCCACTTAGCTTTCTGCAGATCAATGCGGTGGCGGCGGGCTGTTTTGAAACGCTCGTGCCCGGAACAGGAAGTCGATGATGTTTCCCTCGTGCGGCTGCAGCCAGTTGAGTTGCAGAGTCTTCACTTCGCCGATGTTGAGGCGATCGATATTTGTGGCATCGAGGAGTTGTCGCGAAAACGTTTCATCTTCGGTAATACACGAACCGACCAGTGTGTAGCCAATTTTACTGATCATTTTGTCCTGAGGGCATTCGACGACGGAACAGAATGGAAACATGAATTCCGTATTGGCCATCGGGTCGTCTGCGTCGGAAACATGCAGGACTGTTGGCCGAAGGAAGTCACATCGCTCATTTTCAACAAGCCTGTCACCATCACGGTACTTGGATGTGGCTTCGGTCACAGCTCCCGACTTGCAGCCATCGTCGATCTGACCATTCATCGCTTTTGCCGCGCCCGGCATTGTGAAGGCTGCCAGTCCTGAATTTGGATCGTTCATGGGCAATGGAGCAATCGGCCCCAGCCGCTGGGCCATCGCGTCAGCGATTTCGGCGGTGTGCCGGGAAGCCCAGATGCCAGAACAACTGATGCAGCTTCGACCACTGTTTACGTAAACCGAATCTACCATGATGTCGAGATACTTCTCCCAGTCGTCGACGACATCATCGCCGAGAATGATCTTGGAGAACCCAGGACCGTGAGCGGAAATCTTAGGATTACCATGGTAACGCTCGATGGTGGCAAGGCCGCCGAAGATGACAGATCGTTCGCAACTTTCAAGCACGGCTCCGCCAAGTTCAGCACCTTTGTCCGCACCGCCAGGGTACAGGCAGAATGCTTCACGAGGAATGCCTGCCTGAGCGAAGGCTTCGTACATTCGGTAAGGAGTCCAGGGCTCGGCAGGTCCCGGCTTCAGAACAAGGCCCATCTGCAGAGGTATGACTGGCAACCAGAGCGTGTGAACGCCGGGGCTGTTTGACGGCAGAACCCAACCGGCCGCGTCACAATTGGCCTGATAGCTGACCATGACTCCTCGATCTTCCATCCCGTAGCCATTAGTCAGGATGTCGTACGGCAAGCCGCGCGTGAGTGCATTCAGAATCTCGCCCATATTCTTCATCACGAAGGCGTTCTTCGTCATGTTGAAACGGCACATATGCTCGGGAAGTCCCGTTGTCGCAGACTGCATGTTGCAGAAACTGCCTGGATCCTGCTCACCATTGCCCAGCGGTAGTGTGGCATTCTCGTAAAGCTCACCCGCAACAGCACACTTATCGACGAGTTCCTGGATACTGAACTGACGAAGAATCTCCCTTGCCTTCTTCGCCTTCTTCATGTCCATCTTGATCAGGCCAGCGTTGGCCTCGTGGACCCTGGCAAGCGTTTTTCCAGTCTCAAAATGCACCACGTCCATCTTCGACATGGACTCATATTCTTTGCCCCAACGGACGACAGGGATCTCGAGCATCTCGTTGCTCCTGACGCAGCTTGCGTCTCACAATTGGAATTAACAGAGGTGAAAGTCTAAAGCCAATGACCGGTTAGTAAACGCCGACGGTCGTAGTTGTAAGTAATTCGTGGAATGGGCGTGTGCCGCTGATGCCACGCCATGGGTAAACGTCGATCGCTTCTTCCCGCTCTCCTTCATCTCGTTCCATGAAGCCCGGAATGAACAGTTCTTTGGTGAATGTATAAAGTTTCACACGACCGGTCTCTCCGACTTCGACGACCTCGTTGTAGTTATCGAAGTTGACGACTTCGATTACTGCTCGCGGTTCTGGCGCGAAATAGGTGATCTTGTAATTATCGGCCGGATCGAACGGCTTACCGCAAGCCAGACCCATCAAAGTATTTCCGTAGGTCGGAGTGATGTATACGTCTTCGCCAAGTAATTCTTCTTTGCAGAACCGATACCACTGCGGCGTGAATTCAGTGCCGCCTGCGAAAATACCTGTTATGCCTGCTTCTTCGATGCTTGATCCATCGTCAATCAACTTCATCGCGAGAGCTTCCAGAAGCTTCGGCGTTGCGAACATGCACTGGACGTTGTGGTTTGCTTTAAGAATCGTAACTGCCTGATCGATGACGTGTTCGGCATAAGCCTTGGCTTCGTCGGTTTTCCCCTTCTTCAAAAGTTTGACGACCCAGCGAGGGTCAAGGTCGACGCAGAAGCAAATGCCACCACGATGCTGGGCAAGATGCTCGACAGCCAGCCTCAGACGTCGAGGACCTGACGGTCCGAGCATCAGCCAATTGGCTCCTTTCGGAAAGTGCTCGTCCGGGAGGGTATCGCTGAAGTTTTCGTAATCGATCCAGTGATCCTCGATGACCACGCGAGATTTGGGAATGCCCGTTGTGCCTCCGGTTTCGAAGACGTAAGTCGGTTTACCGGCAAGCCCTTTCGGAATCCATTTATCGAGCGGCCCGCCGCGGAATTCCTCGTCCTCGAACAGTGGAAACTTCTTGCAGTCTGCGAAGCAGGTGACGTCTTCCAGTGGATTGAAGTCGAGCGTTTTTGCCTTGTCGAGCCAGAAATCGCAACCGGTTTCCGGACTGAAGTGCCACTTAACCATGTCACGGACATGCTGATCGAGAGCTTCTTTGGCCTGTGAAATCTTTTGATCGAGAGATTGATCGCTCACTTGAGTGCTCCGTAGAAAGCCGGGTTGGAAGACTCGGCGCGGGGTGGGTGGCGAAGAGCCGGGGAACGCGAGTCATTTTGGAGGGACTTCGCTCAACCGGAAGTTCTCAAAAAGCTCCGATTGAATGCCGCTGTTAAGGCGGAAATGGAAATAATTACGGGACTCTGCTGGCAATTCAATCAACCGAGCGAAATACGCTGCCGACCGGGCAATTTAAGTAAACGACTGCGTGGTCGGGATCATCACGAGTTCTGGAACACGGGCACGTGCTGGTAGGCTGATCACCATTAATGCGGCGGCCGCTAGATCTTCCGGCTGAAGGATTCTTGCTCGATGTTCGGCCGAAACAGGCACAGGACGCTCATCCAGAATGGGCGTCTCAACTTCGCCCGGATAAATCGACGTCAGTCGGATTCCGTTTTGACTCTCTTCCTCACCGACAGTCAGACTGAGTGCCGACATCGCAAACTTAGAAGTGTTATAGGCAACTCCGCCAAGCAGACCAGCTCGAATCCCGGCCACCGAACTAATATTTACGATGACGCCGTCCAGCTTCTCCCGCATCTGCGGCAGGGCCTCACGGATGCAGTTGTAGGCTCCGGTCGCGTTGATCTGGAGCAGTTTGTCCCAGTCTGCTGGATCGAGATCAGCCATTGATCGTTTGGCGATATTGATGCCGGCACTGTTAACCAGAATGTCAACGCTGCCCAGTTCTTCGCGTGCCCAGCTAAACAGAGCGGCGACGTCCTCGCGATTTCCAACGTCGCTGGCTCGGAAGATGATCTCCTGCGGCGAGCTATCGACGACTTCCTGAAGTCTCGATTCGCGACGACCTGTAATGGCGACACGGCAGCCGTTCTCAGCCAGAGTCCTGGCGATCTCGGCTCCGATTCCGCTTCCGCCTCCGGTTACTAATGCTGTTTTTCCTTCGAGTGTGCTCACGAGATGATTCTCCAGGTTGTGCTTTGCAATAAACAGAAGCCCGGCTTTTAGAGAAAACCGGGCTTCATGAGTTGTTGAACGTTCATCGAATCAATGCTGAAAGAGGAACTCCTTCGAGTTCAGAATTGCCCAGCCAACGTCTTCCAGTGCAAGCAACCGATCAGTGCTGCCAGCGATATGTTTTCGCGAAGCATTCAGTTCAGCCTCTACCGGATTTCTTGCCAGAGCCGCCAGGTAAAGAGTCGTGATGATCTGATCATCTTTCTTACCAGCTTTAACCATCTGATGAATTCGTCCATTGTCCGCTCGCAGTTTGTTATGAACGGTCGGGCCATTGATCATCTGCAGGGCCTGCGAAAGGTTCGACTCGCTT
>CALGTK010000140.1 GCA_937904325.1 uncultured Planctomyces sp. | reverse complement strand
AGCACGGCCTGTTGAGTCGTCACCTTCAACGCGTTCTCGGGCCAGCTTTGCACGATATGCATGGCAAGCGTGCCGTTGCCCGTAAAGAGGTCCCAGCCACGGTGCTTGTTCCGTTCATCCATGCGGGCGATGACGCTGGCGTACTGTTTGGGGTTGAGAGTTCTAATCCACTCAGCGTGTGAGAATGGCTGGTCCAGCGAGAAGTCGCCAAGCGAGCCAAGCTCCAGTGTGCTTCCGGACTTTAACTGAATGGCAGGTCCGATTTTTCCGTCTTGGATCCACTTCAGATCGCCGGTGGCAACTACTCTGGTTCCTTCAGGTGCTTCGCTTGCCGAAACCTGATTGCCCACCCCTTCGGTCAGGAGCAGCGATACGAGTCGTCCATCTGTTGGCGCCTCGGTTTCAATGGCGTCAGCATCCAGTGATGTGACCCAGATGTTGAACGGTTCCTGTGCTGAGTTTCGACGGGCCTCTCTCGCTGCTGTGGCCGCAGCGATTTCTGCGTCGATCGAGTCCCAACGACTTCGATCATCATCCAGAGGCACCGTGATGACAGGTCCGCGACCATCTTTCGCGTTTCCGTCTTTTGCACCTTGAGTCGTATTTCGGAAGTACGCCGACAGTGAATAAAAGTCTTTCATCGTAAGCGGGTCGAACTTGTGATCGTGACATTGGCAACAGTTTGTTGTCATCCCAAGATAGACCCACCCAAACGTTTGAACTCGGTCGACCGCATAGTTTGCCAGATTCTCTGCGTCGATGGTGCCGCCTTCGTTGGTCGTGATGTTGCAGCGTTGAAATCCGGTGGCGATTTGCTGATCGAGAGTCGGATTCGGCAGTAGATCGCCCGCAAGCTGCTCGATGGTGAATTGATCGAACGGCTGATTTGTGTTGAATGCTCTAATGACCCAGTCTCGATACGGCCACATCTCGCGGTAGTTGTCAAAGTGCAGTCCGTGAGTGTCGCCATAGCGTGCCGCGTCCAGCCAGTAGCGAGCCCGATGTTCTCCCCAGGCCGACGACTGCATCAGTTCGTCAATCCAGTCGGACAAGGCTGCTTCCCCGCGCTGTCGGTAGTCGACGTCGAACTTCGCAACGTCATTCGCGGCTGGCGGCAAGCCGGTGATATCCAGGTGGATGCGTCGAAACAGTGTGTGCGTGGCAGCTTCGCCAGCTGGCGACAAACCGTTTGCTTCCAGTCGAGCCAGTACGAACCGATCAATTTCGTTTTTCGCCCAGTCAGTGTCACTGACTTTTGGAAAGTCCTTCCGGGTCGGAGGAATGAAGGACCAGTGAGCCTGATACTCAGCTCCGTCGGCGATCCAGTCACTGAGAATTCGTTTTTGAGCATCAGTCAAAGGTTTTTTTGAAGACGGAGGCGGCATGACGATGTCGGAGTCTTCTGAAAAAATTCTTGCGATCAGCTCGCTGTTGTCGATCTTGCCTGGATTGATGGCGCCGGCGTCGATCGCTGCTTTCCGCACGTCAAGCCGCAGGTCAGCCTCACGACTCGCGCTATCCGCTCCGTGACAGGCAAAGCAATGGTCAGCCAGGATCGGTCGGATATCCAGGTTGTACTTGATGGAATCGGCGGCCTGACTGCTGACGGATGATGACACTATCAGCAAGGCTGCGATTATCAGGGGCCAGGTTCTCTGAGCCTGCTGAAATACAATAAAACCATTTGAGGTGACGATCATTCTTAGTCCTCGGCTAACGTTTTCGTACCCTGATGCGCTGAGTGGAGTGGTGTGCAGGTCTCACCTGAAGAGTCAAAACGCGGTTTCTCGACATTACGAGTAACGACGCTCGATGCTAATTCTCTGCGTTCTTCGACGTTCCAGTCGTGGAAACTTGCCGCAACTTTTTGGATGTACGCCGCATGGATTTCATTTTGACAGCCCTCTGCTCCAGTATTTGACACCCTGGCGAATGTGTCTGGACATCGCTTTGGACGCGGCTTTGGTGTTCCCCTCCAGCATCGCTTCAACGATCGCCAGATGCTCGCCAGCCTCTTCCGCAAAGCGGGCAACGTCACTTTCAGAAGATCGCTGATTCCACGACACGTCTCGAAAACTGCGGAACAGCAGCTTCAGTCGACCAAGCTCCTGCTTCAGGAATCGATTGCCGCAGGAATTCGCGATCAAATCGTGAAGCAAGCTGTCGAGTTTCCGTGCGGAGTCGATTTGCTTCTGCAGGCTTGCCGTGCGGCGTTTGACTGTTTTGCTGTTGCGGCCAGAGCCGGCTCCAGGCTTCTGTTGTGCAACCTTACGAAATGCGTCAGCCAGTTCCTGCAGTTGAGCGAGGTCGGTCCGTCCGCACGCCAGTCTCACTGCCGTACATTCAAGAGCTCTACGCACCTGACAGACCTCTTTGACATCAGATTCGGTGACGCGCCGCACTACTGCCCCTCGGTTGGGCTCGAAGTCAATAATGCCGATTCCTTCCAAGGCAACGAGCGCTTCACGGATGGGGGACTGACTGACGCCGAATCGTTGCGCCAGCATGGTGATTACAAGCCGCTCGCCAGCTTTCAAGCGTCCCTGAAAAATGTCCAGCAACAATTGTTCGACGATCACCTTGCGTCGTTGACCGTGGTTGATGCCGTTCGTGACAAGAGTCTCTGCGGAACGCGACATCTTGCGTTCCGGTTTGGCTTTGGTTGGCACAACTGCCATTACTGGGCTTCCGGACGTGGAGGGTTCATCCAATTGCCAGTCAAGTCCGAACCACTGACCACCACTCCCTTGGCATGCCAGTTACTTTCGGCTCGGACATCGGGAGTGCAGTACCGCAACGTCAGGCCGCAACGGCGACGGTCTGAGTTGTTCGCATCGGATCCGTGCAGCAGTAGATCGGAGTGAATCGAAACCTCGCCAGCTTCCAGTTCGTCGATGATGACCTTGCCGTATTGCTCGGCATTATCGATCGTCTGATTGAGCACGTTGTGGTCGTCCGCCGTGCTCTCCCGATAGGTGAGGTGTCCGACATGCTGCGAGCCAGCGATGAATTTCATGCAACCGTTGCCGAGGTCTGCCTGATCGACCGCCAGCCACACAGTCAGTGCCTTTGACGGTGAGAGTGGCCAGTAACTGGCATCCTGATGCCACGCGACAGCCTTGCCATCGCCCGGCATCTTGCAGAAGAAGTGAGAGCCCCAGCCGATCACGTCGTTACCAAGAATGTCACGCACCAGTGTGACGATTCGCGGATGAGTCAACATGTCATACACGGGACCATAACTGAGGTGCGCCGTACTGATCGAGTAGCTGTCCCCACCCGCCGTGACCACGCGAGACAGCAGGTCGTCGAAGTAGTCGCGAATCTCACCAGCTTCCTGCTCAGAATAGACACGCAGTCCCTTCAGGTATCCATCACGATTGAACGTGGCTACCTGATCGACGGTCAGCGACTGCGGATTCTGAACGGTTGATGGATAAAACCGCAGATCACGCTCGATCTGCTGTAACTCGTTCTGTCTGGGAACTGCATTGAATGCTGCTTTCATTACTTGGCCTTTGACGGAACCGCATCGGGCTCCCGCATACTGAATCAGGTAAGCTCACAATTATCGAGAATAATTGGGTAATTATCGATAATCAAGAGCGAGCGTGAGCTCAGCCGCTGCAGGCTGACGGGCGACTGGCAATGCCTGCTATTCAAGATTGGCATGTCGCGATCGCATCTCGTCTTCCGGAATGCCCTTCTCCCAGATGATGTGCGAAATTAACGACTCCAGAAAGCACAGCGTCGACAGCTCAAAGACAGTACCCAGAGGCATGCCCTTGACCGAGCCGTAGACATCCGGTGTGCCGATTGGAAATACAGCGTCGGCCAGGTCAGCGATTGTCGATTCCGACTTCGCTGTGATCAGCACAACTTTGGCGCCGTGAGAGGCGGCTCGCTTTGTGAAGGCGATGAGCTTCTCCGTTGCTCCCGAGCCGGAAATAGTGACCAGCAGATCGCCGGGCTGGATGGCGGGAGTGACGATTTCGCCGACGACACTGACGTCGTATCCCGCGTGCATCAGACGCATGGCTAAAAAGTTTCCCACCAGTTTTGATCGTCCGGCGCCGGCGATAAATATTCGCTCAGCCTCATCGAGAAGTGCTGTCAGCGCGTCAGTGTGAGTCTCTGCAGTCGCATCAAGCACCGCAGAGATCCGATCGAGAATCAGTTGTTGATTCTGTCGCTGAAACATTGCCTATACCTCAGCAATTGAAACAGTATCACGAATCTCGCGTGCGGCGGCGGCGGGAGATTCTGCACTGTAAATTGCAGCTCCGACAACAACGATCTCCGCGCCGGCGTCGACAACCAGGCGAGCGGTCGCCGGTTTGATTCCACCAGCGACGGAAATCTTCACATTCAGGCCCAGATCGGCGATGGTATTCAGGTCTGTGAACGGTGTCTGTCCGGCGGCTTGAGCGTCGAGCCCAGTGTGCACTCCGATGATGTGAACGCCGAGTGCGGCTGATTCTTTCGCACATGCGATCTTGTCGGGGACATTGATCAGATCGACCTGCACTTCTGCGTTGCTGTGAATGGATGTTGCTTTGACGACTCCAGCAATTGTGGCCGAGCCCGCGACGCCCAGTACCGTGCAGATGTTGGCACCCGCCGCGTAAAACGGAGCGGCTTCGTATTCACCGGCATCCATCGTTTTCAGGTCGACTAGAATGAGGTGATTCGGAAACCGGTCTCGCAGTGCCTGGACGATTCGCACTCCGTTGTGCTTAATGCAGGGCGTCCCAATCTCAAAGATATCCACATGCGGTGCGACCTGTTCAGCAAGTGCGAGCGTGGTGTCAAAGTCCAGCGAGTCCAGGGCCATTTGAATTAGTGGAGTCGTCATTTCGTTGCGGTCCTTCCGGGGCAGCGATGAGCTGCCTGTGAAGTCAGAGTTCCAGTCAAGTTGACCATTCATGGTCAACACGGCGGGATTGTCTTCACGATCTCCGTCGAGGTCTTGCTGATTCGTCGCAACAATTTGTAAATACCGCGCACGTTCCTTTTTTTTGTTGCGATTGCACGGGATTCATCGCCGAGGCTTGGGCTGATACTGTTCGCGGTAAGCTTTCGGTGTCAGGCCGGTCGCGGCTTTGAACTGTCGTGTCAGATGGCTCTGATCGTAGAAACCACAATCGGCGGCGATGGACGCCATGCTCTCGTCACTCGTTTCGAGAAGATGCCTGGCGACTCCCACGCGGACTTCGCGGATGTATTGATTCGGTGTTATTCCAAACAGTCGAGAGAATTCACGCTGCAACTGACTCACTGAAAGGCCCGACTGAGCGGCGATGTCCGCTACTTCAATCGTCTCACCGTAATTCTCCGTCACAAACTCGACGGCGTTCATCATTCGCCCGTAGCCCGCAGATGCATGACCGGAATGTTCATACGGCCGTTTTAGGCCGGCCACGCCAATGACCTCTTTGTCGAGATTAAACAACGGAATCTTGTTGCATAGGTACAATCGCGGGAATCCGTTGGTTCCCGGGACGAGCCAGACCTGATCCCGCAAGGTTTCTCCCGAAGACATTACATGGCGGTCTTCTGCGACATACTGAGTCGCGATCGCAGGCGGAAAGAAATCAAAATCGGTCTTCCCGACGAGTTCCGATTCATTCTTCGCACCGACGACGTCACACACCACCTGATTCGCCCGCACGAAGCGGCTCTCTACATCCTTCACATACATGTAGACCTGCGGCAAAAACTCGAAGAGCTGCAGCAAAGACAACGGTTCTGAAAGCGATTCCATAAATGTGAGTTGCCACACAGAGACGTCGTCGTCGCATTGAGAATTCACTGGTTGCTGGTCGAATTTACTGGCCACTGGTGTTTCTCATCACAATCTGTCAACGAATCGCGGTAAAAGTTGTCGAACTTCAAGTGAGGCGACAATATCCACTCACAATTGAAATTTCCGTTATGTGATTATGAGCGAGAAAGTGTCATTCGGTCATTGAAAACTGGCGAGTCAATTTGTTGTCATTCTGGTGAATGGCTCGGAATTTGTCCTGCACGCAAGCCGCAACGTTTTGTACCTATGCCGCATTCACGCTGATAATCTGAAAGACGTTTGAATGGTCTTCCCCAAAAACAGAAGGGGGCTTCATTCGCCTTACTTCGATGCAGGGACCGGTCGATTAGTGCTAAGAACGGTTCGGGTAACTACACTCCGACTCACACCAGGGACTTTCTCCCAGGCAAGCAAGGATCACGCCATGAAAATTCTGCTCCGAATTCTTCCGTTGTTTGTTGCCAGCAGTCTGATTCCTGTCATCAGTTCGGCAGCCGAACCTCACGACGCCATCAAGCCCGTGCCGCGCTCCGGCAACTGGATGAAGCGGCACGAAAGCTTTAACGCCCGTGTCGCCAAGGGAAATGTCGACCTGCTTTTTATCGGTGATTCAATCACTCAGGGCTGGGAAGGCCGGGGCAAAGCTGTCTGGGAAAAATTCTACGACAAACGAAACACGGTCAATCTTGGCATCGGCGGCGACCGTACGCAGCACGTCATCTGGCGAATCGACAACGGTAACGTCAAAGATATCTCACCGAAGGCGGCCGTCATTATGATCGGCACGAATAACTCGGGCAGTAATTCGTCGGAGCAAATCGCTGAGGGGGTTTCCGTTATTGTCAAACAATTGCGAGACAAACTTCCTGAAATGAAGATTCTACTGCTGGGTGTATTCCCGCGGGGTGCAAACAACGAAGACCAGCGTCGAAAGGTCAATGAGGGCGCCAACGCAATCTTCGCAAAGCTCGACGATGGTAAGCACGTTTTCTATCAGGATATTGGAAAGAAATTCCTTGAAGACGACGGCACCCTGACTCGCGAGATCATGCCGGATCTGCTGCACCTCAGTGAGCAGGGTTACACAATCTGGGCTGAGTCAATCGAAGAAAAACTCGCCACGCTGCTCGGTGAATAGGCGAAGTGAACGGCGAGGCTTGCAGTCGAAGCGATGTTAAGTCGACTGCGATCCGCGATTTCCAGAACTCACGAATTGTTTCATTGACGAATTAATGGACTGATGTAATGACGAGCCCTCTCAAAATTGCTGTTTACGGTGCTGCTGGACGAATGGGACAACGGATCACGGCGCTGACACATGCCGACCCGGACCTGGCCGTTTTCGCCGCGGTTGATGCTTTTGCTGCTGGGAAAGACGCGGGAGAAGTCGCGGGCATCGGTCACATCGGAGTGCCGGTCACTGCTGAGATGCCGGACGAGAATCCGGATGCGGTGATTGATTTCTCAGTTCCCGATGCGCTGGCTCCGCTGGCTCAGCTTTGCGCCGAGCGGAAGATTCCGTTGGTCGCTGCGACGACCGGCCTGAAAGACGAACAGAAAGAACAGGTTTTGAAAGCCGCTGAGTCAACGGCGTTGCTGTGGGCTCCGAACATGAGCGTCGCGGTCAACCTGACGATGAAGCTTGTCCGGGAAGGCGTGCGAGCGGTGAAAGACCTGCCGGACGGCGTTGACATGGAAGTAATCGAACGTCACCACCGATTCAAAGAAGACGCCCCCAGTGGAACGGCTTTGCGCTTCGGCGAGATCATCGCTGAGGAAATGGGCCTGACCGAACACGTTCACGGCCGATCCGGTCGCCCCGGCCAAAGGCCTCGCAACGAGATTGGCTACCACGCACTGCGAACCGGCGACAACGTCGGCGAGCACACGATCGTGTTCGGCATGATGGGAGAAACGATTGATGTCACCGTCAAAGGTCACTCTCGAGACAGCTACGCCTATGGAGCCCTCGCTGCCGCCAAATTCCTCGCTGGAAAACCCGCCGGCAGCTACACAATGGACGACGTGCTGGGGTTTTGAACGGCACGGTCGGTAATTGTCAGATTTTCGGCAAATTGTGAGTGAAGGTTAAGCTGACAATGCGGTTTCTTTGCTGATTACAAAGCAAGGAGACCTGTGTTGACCATTTTGGCGGTTGATTCCAAGTGTAGTAAATTATTTGGCAGTTATTCGGTAAGGAAAGATGACCTGGCGGTTGAAAGGCTTGCTGCTTGTCGACGACGGGCTGGAAAAGCGATTGGTTATCAACGTTGGTCGGGATTGCTGTTTGCCCACTGGCGGGTTCCCGTCGCGTTATTGCGTCCGTTGATTCCTCGCGAGTTGGAGATCGACACGTTTCAGCAGGAAGCCTGGCTTGGTCTGGTGCCTTTCCACATGTCAGGAGTGCGCCCGGCGTGCTGTCCTGCATTGCCATTTGTTTCTGAGTTCCACGAAACGAATATTCGGACTTACGTACATTTCAAAGGTCGCGAGCCCGGCGTGTGGTTTCTGAGTCTTGATGCAGCATGTCGGCTGGCCGTTGAGGTGGCGCGGTGGAAATGGCATTTGCCTTATTTTCATGCTGAGATGTACTTACGTCGTGAGGGCGACGAGGTGCGGTATTCGAGCCGGCGTATTGACAGTCGTTCGCCTCGACGAGCGGACGTTGATATCTCAATTCGGATTGGTGAGTCGTTGAATCCGGAGCCGGGAGTGAGTGTCGAGCCGGGGACGCTGGAGCACTTTCTGGCCGAGCGGTACGTGCTCTACGCGAACGATCATCGCGGTCGGTTGCTCCGGGGCAGGGTGCATCACTCGCCCTATCCACTACGGTCGGCAGAAGTCGTTTCATGCCGACAGACGTTAGCGGCGGCGGCAGAAGTGCCGGTTTCCCGACAACCGGACCACGCTCTGTTCTGCGAAGGCGTTACTGTCGACATTTTCCCCCTGCGACGCGTCAGTCTTTGACTGCGCTGCCTGATCGACACAAACTGCTCGTGTCAGCCGCCGATCAAGAGTAAGATGAAACGCGGTTTGAATTGATTTGTCATCACGGGACCGGATTCCCTCGATGTAACCACTCAAATGGGCAGGATGTTGCATGTCCACGACGCTCGAACGCCGTAAGGCGAAAAAGAAGAATGCATACGCCGAGTTTGACGAGTACATCTCGTATCAGCTCCGGAAGACGCAGACAGGGATCCGTTCGACGGACATCTTTACCGCATTATGCGGTGCTGCTGTGTTTGTCATCAGCTATCTGCTGGTGTTTGTCGTGCTTGACCACTGGGTGGTGGCTGGCGGATTTGGCAATGGCATGCGAGCCGTTCTGCTGGT
>CALGTK010000139.1 GCA_937904325.1 uncultured Planctomyces sp. | reverse complement strand
AATGGCCGGGTCGCGTAGCGACAGGATGTTTCATCATCCGTGTGCGGTCAGAGAATCGGCGTTCTGTTTCATCGTGAGCTAATGATGAGGCATCTTGTGCCTGCGGTACCCAACCACAAGTGGTCGGGCCACCCTGTCCGAGTCAGCATCGTGAAACGCCCGTCAGTCATCGTCATCGACCTCATCGACGCGGGAAGCGTCTTCGCCGATCAACCACGCCTGACGACCGATTAACCTGGCGGAAATGAAGATTCCCGCAGCAACGAGCGGTCCCGAAGCTGCTCCTGCAATCATCGGAGAATAGACCAGGATGGGGGTCAATGCTCCGGCGACGGCCAGCCAGACACCAAAGATCAGCACAGACATCTGCATCCATTTCAGTGGAATTCTCTTGAAGCTGCGGAGAGTCATCTCTGAATAAGGGACGAAGATCGAATCTGCATCCAGCGCTGCAAGCAGCACTGGCGGAAACAGAAACGCGTGGATGATCACGACGGGCAGCCCCACCATTCCAGTCAGTGGCTGCAGCGGAAGAGCGATCAGGTAGCAGACCAGGCCAGACGCGAAAAACACGTAAACGACGGCCATTAAATCCACCATCCACTCCCGGACGCCACCATCTGGCCAGCCTTCGACTTTATTGAGCCCCGCACCCGTATCCTGAATGATCGAAAATCCGCACGAGGACGCGTACGACAATGACCAGATCGCGACCGCCATCTGGGCGACTGTCAGAAACAGGCCGGGAATCGCCATCATCAACCCCGACGATGCCAGTAAGAAGTTGATGGCCATGATGGCGCCGTTGATGGCAAGGCCGACGGAAATCATTCCCCATCGAGCCAGCGTCCCGGCGTCGCTCCACGGAAACTGGAAGACGTTCGACAGAAACGGATACTCCGGCGGTTTGGGGCGTTTACGGACGTGCCGAATCTTTGCCTGTTCTACGAAGATTCGGACAGGCGGAAGCTCGGGACCTTCGATCGTAGCATTCAGACTGTAAGGCTTATGCTCTTCCGGTTGAACGGGCTCTTTAAATTTGGCAGCTTCCTGCTGAGCACGGTGTTCTTCAAGCGTTGGAATCTGGATCGATGTGAAGCAATCCGGGCACTTGATGCGGCGACCGGCAAACTTTGCCTTTGGAGTCACTCGCGTGTTGCAGACTTTGCAATACGCGGCGATGTAGGTCTTCTTCGATGACGAGGGGTCGATCACGGCCCCGCTTTCCCTGTTTTTTTAGAAACCATTTATTTCTGACAATCTACCTGATCGGCATGTTCAATTGA
The DNA here is from genome assembly GCA_937904325.1 of uncultured Planctomyces sp. Taxonomy (GTDB): domain Bacteria; phylum Planctomycetota; class Planctomycetia; order Planctomycetales; family Planctomycetaceae; genus JABMPE01. Next base: position 12,606 of record CALGTK010000139.1, on the reverse strand, counting down.
TTCCGTTATCAGAATAACTTCGTCGCCAACTCGGATCGTCCCGGCATGTAGAACCCGGACAGTAATTCCTCCGTGCCCTCGCATCGCGTTGTAGCCGCCCGGCCCCAGAACTTCGCACATCCTTGAACACGGCACGCACGGATCCTTCAAGGGCGACGTCGCCGATGTGGAACGTCTGATTCTTCAAAGCGATCAGGTTGATTCCAGAGACAACCAGAATCCGTCGAACTTCGTTACGCCCGACCATCGCAACGACGGTAGCCAGATGCTCTTGCTCGATGACCGTTACCTGACGCTCCGACTTTCCACTAGTCGCGTGGTGGTCTCCGACCAGGCCGGCGCCGACTTCAAAACTCACTTCCGAGACAATTTCAACGACGCCCCTGCGAGCCGTGCACAGACCGATCCACTCAACACGACCGTGCTGGAAATGTTCGACTTTCAGGTCTCGGATGATCTTCGACGATGACTCCAAACAGTCGGACGGAACAAATCGAAGAGATCGCTGAAGTAAAAAATGCAGAGGACGTGGAGAGTGTCAATTGTCTCTCCACGTCCTCTACACAAATTCTGCAGCGTTTGCGATTTTTCTTAATGGTTGTGACGAAAAGCGACAGACTACTTACGGAACGTACCCAGGAAGGCGCTTCGAATTTCCCGGTTGATGAATCGAGTGCCAAGTTTGTCGCCCTGCCACGATAGTTTGAGGGAGTATGCCGCGCTGGCGTTATCGATTCTGGTAAGCGGTTGGTAAAAGACCGTTTCGTTACTACAGATGCAGTCGCCTTTTTCCAGTTTCCGAGTCTTGATTTCGGCAAGGCCGCCGGCTTTGAAGATTCCGATGTTGTCAATGTGGTCGTTCTTCAATTCGAAAGGAACGCGTTCAACATTGACGACATTCTTCGACAGGTCTTTCGTCGAGTTCTTCACAAACGCAACCAGCGCATCGTGTTGTTCCTTCGACGCTTTGTCGTCGACCAGCACTACCGACTTGATCTTTCCGGCCTGCATCGGAAATACACCGTCAAAACCAAGGGTTCCCTGAGCATGCAGAACCAGAGCTGCTCCCAGGCCGTCGAGCTTGACGTCGTTCCACGTTCCTTTGTCGACCTTCCAGGCCATCAGCGCTTCTTTGCCTGTGAGGCTCAGTTCAGCGTTGGCGAAGCATGGACCGGTGTAGACGTTGCAGGTTCGTGCTTCGAGATACTCGCCGGTGATTTGAGCGGCCTCAGTGAACTGAGTCAGACTGGCGACCGAAAGTGCCAGTAACATAACGGTCATTTGTCTCATGGTCAGAGTTCCTCCCGGAAACGCGTAAAAGAATCGACCACTGAATCTTCTCACTGGCCTGGCAGCGGGTCAACAATGATTGCCAGTTTGTTGCTTGATGACACCTGCCAACCATCATCGAATGCACCCGAAACCATTCAAGATCGTGCGGAGGGAAACGCCTCGACGCGGGTAACCCTGTTGACAGACATCGCGAAACATAATTAAAAAACCGGCCCATCTCTCAAATTCAGCTAAAGTTTTGGCATTCGGCGTAATTTCACGCCGCGTCCACACCGCTGCTGCCCCTCAGGCCATCCCTGGCCAACTGACTTACCCTCACTGATCTTTCCCTCGTTTAATTCTCACCTGTCGGAATACTGATGCGCCGTTTTCGGCGGATCGTCGACGTGCTCTGCGCGAGATCTTTTCGTGGCTGACGAACATGACAAAGACGCCGAGGCACCTGAAGAGGCTGCTGGCGGATCAACGAAGAAGCTGATCATCGTTGTGGCACTATTGGCCGCCGTGAATGGTGGCGCGTTCTTTGTGCTGTCAGGCGACAAAGAGCTGCCGGTCGATAAGCTCGCACGGGCGCTGGAACTGATCGACAAGCGCGAGACGAGCTCGCAGATTCGGCAAGCGATGGAAATCGTCAAAAAGCTGGATGAGTTAAAGTATGTCGATCCGATTTTTCCCACCGCTCAACATTACGTCCGTGGATTGGCCCAGTTCTATTCCGGACGAGAATTAACCGGTCAGGAGCAGCAGAAATGCTATTTGAAAGCGATCGAAGACTTTGAATACGCGTCGATTCGCGGGATGCCCGAGGAGCGTCGCGCTGAAATGATGTGGGCATTTGGCGTCGCGCTCCAGACGGTAAGTCTTCCCACGAAGGCTCGCGAGATTCTTGAAGCCTCGCTGAAGAATTACCCGGAAGGCGGCGTCGAAACCTCGATCCTGCTGATGGAGAATTACCTCGACGCACAAACTCCGGACAGTCTGAAAAGGGCGCTCACGCTGAGCGACGAACTTCCAACTCGAGGAAAGATGACTGCCGAGCGGTCAGTTCACGCGGTTTTGTTACGAACGGATATTCTCGAAAAGCAAGGCAAGTCAGACGAAGCGACAGCGACGCTGGCGAGTGTTGACTCCGTGGCGAACACAGAACAGGAGCGAACGATCGCGCTAGCCAAGATTCAGATGTCTCAAGCAGGAACGCTCGCAAAAGGCGGTTCTGTTGCGGAGGCAAACGAGAAGTACCTTGAAGCACAGACTCTTTTGATGCCGTTGATTGACGACAACAATCAAACGATCTATGCCAGTCAGGCGTCATTTCTGAATGCATTGTGTTCGGAGCGTATGGACAAGTCTGAGTCGGCGATCAACTACTATCAGCGAACAGCTCGAAAGTTTACGGAAACCGATGAGTGGCTGGCTTCTCAGCTTCGCATGGCAAGTCTGCTGCGTGCAGCCGGACGGGACGAGGAAGCTATCGCCGCCTACCGTCAGGTATTGCGAGCGATCGTGCGACCTCAGGATTTCGGCAATCGATGGTTGACTATCAGCCAGTTTCGAGAGGCAGTTCTGGTTGCCTGGAGTGACTGGGTCGAGAACAAAAAATACGAACGGGCACTGGCGTTGACACAGGTGATGTCACCCTTAATTGATCGAATCCGAGCCTTGGAGCTGATGGCTCAAACGAGTGGGCAATGGGCAGCGACCGCACAGAAAGCTGCCGACACGGCTACGTATAAAGTCAGACAAGAACTCATACTGAAAGCGAAAAAACGCTGGATTGAGAGTGGCAACTCGCGCGCAACACTAGCGGCTGCAACCAGAATTGAGGCGGCATATCCAGACACGGTTTGGACCAGTGCAGAAGACTACGCTCGCGGCTACGCCTTTGGAAAAGCACTGGTTCAGGCGGACGAGTTCATCCGAGCGGAACCATCGCAAGGCGTGCCAAAGGCTCGCGTATTCCGAGGACGAATGCTGATCAATCTCGATCGGCTCAATGAAGCATTTGAGAGCTTCCGGAGCGTCGAGATCGACACGCCAACGGACCCATTCGTGTATGAAGCCACCTATCAATTGGGACTTTGTCAGCTCGAAATGGATCGCCCAGACGACGCTGAACGTACGTGGCGTGCAATGCTGACGTCCGACAACCTTGAACCGGGCGCCGAGCAATGGAGGCTCGCCAAGTTTGCATTAGGACAGCTATTGGCTCGCCAGGCGTCGAACGATTTTCGCAAGTCGGTTCCTGCAGATGATGCAGAACCAACAAAGGAACAGCTCACTTATAGGCAAAACGCTTACGCGAAGTGGAAGGAAGCAATCCGACATCTTGACGAATACCTTGGTCGATATCCCCGCACGGAAGAGAGCATCCCTGCTCGCTATCTTCTAGCGAAGTCTCTGCAATCGTCCGCGGCTGAAATTCGAGAGAACGTTTCAGATTCAATGCCGGTCAACGCTCGAAAAGAACTGTTCCTTTCGCTGTCACAAACATTGAACCGAGCGGGTGACGAGTATCGCGCTTTGCAGCAGTCGTTACAGGCACTGCAGGTGACAGGGATGCTCGATGACTATGGCCAGGAAATGTACCGGACGACTTTCATGGCGATACCGCAGACGCAGTTCGAGCAGGAACGCTATGCGGATGCTTTGGTGGGTTTTCGGATGGTAACCAGCCGTTTTGCAGATCATGTTTCGGCCTTGCCAGCCTACATTCAGATGTCGCGATGTTACTCTCGGCTTGAAAAGCCCGACGAAGCCAGGCGTCAGTTGGAACAGGCTCGAGTCGTGCTTGGTCGGCTGCCTGACGAAGCGTTTAAATCTGTGTCGACCGGTCAGACGCGTGAGCAGTGGACAGAGTGGATCGATTGGGCTCGCGAGGTTCACGATCGTCAATACCCACAGCTTACTGACGCATCATGACGCCGCACCTGACTTGAAAGCCTAACTTGAACATCTATTGAACATCTAAATTAAAAATCGACACGGAACCTCATTCTGAATCATGACAACTGAGCCCCCACAAACTGATTCTAAACATCAGACGGACCTGCTTGACGTGCTTCAGCGTCGGCGGGAGTACTGTCGGGCGATGCTTGAGCTTTCGCGCCGACAGACCGGTCTGATCGACGATGAAAACTTTGCTGAGCTGTTGCAGTTAATTGTTCAAAAACAGCGAGTTCTTGAGCACCTGGCAGAACTCGGACAGACGTTTGGCGGGATCGTCGATTTCTGGAAGTCTGCCAGAGACCGGTTGGCGGCAGATGCCCGGTCGAAGTGTCAGGCCGCAATTGACGATGCGGAGTCATTGCTCGCGGAATCGATGGCCCTGGAAAAACAAGGAACGGAAGCGCTTAGCCAGCGCCGCGACGAAACACAGGGTCGACTAAAAGAAATCGGCGAGGAGTCTAATGGACTGGCTGGGTCTGGCAGCAGAAACACCCCCCGGCCGCGATTTCTCGATACCAGCGGTTAAGAACGACGCTCACCGTCTCTCATGGAGTATTCGGACATGATGAATTCATTCGTGCGGCCGGCGACGGTTCCGCTACTGAAACAGGCGGCAGAGTTCAACGAACGCCGGCAGCAGGTGCTCACAGCCAATATTGCCAAGATTGACACTCCTGGCTACAAGACTCGGGATCTGCCCGTAGAAGCCTTTCAGGAAGCAATGAAAAAGGCAGTCCGGCAGCTCAAATCCCCCTCTCTTCACACCTCTCAAAACACATCTTCACTTCTTCCCATCGAATTCCCATCCTCGCTGATGACTCGGGAACCGGCCGTCGACGACCTGTTTCCCGAGGAACTTTTCCATTCTGAACAACTCCCAGAGCACTCATTAGGCCTGCAGGACAACGGCAAACGCAACATCGAGCACGAGGTCATGGAAATGACTCGGACTGTGATGATGCAAAGCTATGCCATGCAGATGATGACATCTCAATACGACCTGCTCGAATCTGTGATTTCGGGACAGGCGTAGTCTGATTCTGGTGGCCCATTCTGTCGGCGAATGCCTCAACACGCCCATTTCAGCTAACAACTCAAGCTTGCTGTTAAAACATCGTTAGTCGCACTGGACAAGGAGGTCCGCGACATGCTTCGAACCCTTGATATCAGCCGCAGCGCTCTCGTCGCGCAGCGGGAACGCATGAACGTCATTGCTGGCAACATTGCCAACGCACAGACGACGCATAATGCGAAAGGTGAGCCTGAAGCCTTCCAGCGGCGGTACGTTGAGTTTTTCTCCGAGAGCACTCACGGCAACAAAAACGTTGAAAGCGAAGTCGGGTTCCGAGTCCACGTTGACCAGACAAGTGACCCGCGTCTTGTGCATGATCCGGGACATCCCGACGCCAATCCTGAAACCGGGTATGTCCAATATCCCAGCATCAACGCAATTGACGAAATGGCAGACATGCTGCTCGCCAGTCGGGCCTACGAAGCAAACACCACTGCCATACAGATGACGCGACAGATGGCCGAACAAACCTTGCGACTGCTGCAGTAAATGAACGCCGAACCTTCTCTGGAGTTTTAACATGTCACAGATCAACGGACTGGGAACACCGCTTGGTGTGTCCGATCCTCTGTTTCTGATGAAGACTCTGTCTCCAAAGCCGTCCAACGAAGTCGGTGGTAAGTCATTCGAAAAATTAATGCTCAATTCGATGGGCGAAGTCGCAGGTCTGGAGCACACAGCTCAAACAGCCATCGGGGACAATCTTGCGGGCGCCGATGTCACTCTTGCGGAATCAGTCATTGCGATGCGTGAAGCTGAATTGGCGACACGTCTGATGCTGCAGGTTCAAAGAAAAGTCGTCGATGCATGGAAAGAATTGAAGAATATGCAGATGTAAATATCCAGTTTTGATCAGTGTTTCTATAATCCTTACATCCAATCAGCGTGATCAATGATCGAATTACTTGGCAAAATCCACTCCCAGTTCGATGTTCTGTTTGGCGACATGCAGCCACACCAGAAAATGACTCTGGTCGCGCTCGGTCTGATGGTCATGATTCCTTTTGGGATGTTGATCTTCAGCGGTGAAGAAGGCGGCACAACGCCCCTGCAATATGGCGCCGCCTTTGACAGTGAAGTGCGAGCACAGGCTGAAAATGCCTTACTTGATCGTGGCTTCAACGATTTCCAGACAGTCGGCAGCCGAATCCTTGTCCCCTCTTCGAAAGTCGACGAGTACAACGGAGCGTTGATGTCGGCAGGAATCAGCTCACCGCACGCTTATGACGAACTGGAGTCTGCTCTCAAACAAGTTAACCCATTCACACCACAGAATCAGTTTGCGGCACTGATGGACATGCAACTTTCCAAAAAAATCCGCAACAACCTGCGAGCGATTGGGGGAATCCGAGACGCTCAAGTCATCTGGTCGCGGCCCGCGGGAAAGTCTCGCTGGGGCAAAACTGGCGGCGTAAAAGCCTCTGTCCATGTGACGCCCGACGGCGGACGCGAACTTCCTCGGCGGCTGGTTGAGTCACTGCGAAACTCGGTCGCTACAATGGTGCCCGATCTGGAACGTGACAATGTTGTCGTGATCGATCGATCAACCGGTCAGTCGTGGGCAGGCAATGATCCTGACGATCCATTTAACAATAAGCTGGAAGAACTAAAACGAAGCCGAGTTCAGTTTCACCAAATGCGGATTCAGGATGCTCTCAGTGAAATTGCTCCGAATTCGGTTGTTGCGGTCAATGTTGAGTTTGACGATGTGATGTCGATCCGTGAGCGTAAGCAGGAAATCGACACCGCCATTGAACTCACAAATATCGTCGAGAAGGCCGAATCCACCAGTACCGACGAACCAGCGACGGGTGTCCCAGGCACAGCATCGAATCAACCACGAAATCTCGCGGCTTCAAGTACCAGGCAGACCTCATCGACAGCCACGGATGAGAGCACAAAATCATTCGCTGTTCCGTCAATGACTGTGTCCGAAACAGAACGGACGCCGCTCAACGAGAAGTCGATGCAGGTCGCCGTTTCGATTCCTCAAGGCCACATCGAAAAACTCGTGATGCGTGAAGGCAAAACGCTGGGAACGACCGACCAGGAGAAGGCCGACTTTATCGCGGCCGTTGAGGAAGAGAAAATAAAGTTCGTGGCCACGGTGAAGGAGATCGTTACGAAATTGATTCCTCCGACTTCGCCCGAAGGTTCAGTCGTCGTCACAACGCATCGACGGATCAAGCAGGAAATTCCGCAACTGGATTTGCCGTTTACCGACATGCTTAAAGACTTCTTATCGACATGGGGCAGCAGCATTGCTTTGACACTGTTTGGAATCTGGGCATTGATGCTCATCAAGAAGAGTATACCCGTTTCTGAAACTGCACCTTCGACAAACGCTCTGGACAAACTGTCAAACACCGTCACAACGGTGGCGGCAGACTTTGCGGCGGCAGCGGTCGAGAAAGACGTCGTCGTGACAGAAGACGAAGCCAGGCTCACGTCCAACCGCGAAACCCTGGAAACAATGGTCGAAAACGATCCCGCGAGTGCCGCAGCAATCATTACCAAATGGCTTCAGAGTGCCTGATTTTCTGATACCGCGAATGACTCAAAAAGAATCGCGTCGATGAACGATCTTAAAAAAGCCGCAATAGTTCTGCTAAGCCTCGACAAGCCAAAGGCTGCTCGAGTGTTAAACTATTTACCAAAAGATCTGATGGAACTGGTGAGTCTGGAAATCGCAAAGACCGATGACGTCACCAAAGCCGAGCAAGAAGAAGCGATCAACGAATTTCGAGAAGCTCTTGACGCGCGAACAATAATCGAACAGGGAAGTCTTGACCTTGCCGGTGAATTGCTTTCTCAATCGCTCGGTGAAGAGGAAGCCAACGAGATCCTCAAAAACATCAAACACTCTTTAAAAAGTGTTCCGTTCGGATTCCTGCACAAGTTCAAGCCGGAAGACGTTCTTAACTTCATCAGCGAGGAGCAGCCCCAAACAATCGCTCTGATAATGTCAAACCTTCCGACCGCATTGGCAGCAGAAATCCTGAAAGACCTGCCGCCTGACAAACAGCTCGACGTTGTGCGACGAGTCGCCGCTATGGAGCAAACGTCTCCGGAATTTGTCGAGATGGTCGAGGCAAGTCTAAAGAATCGGATGGTGTCGCTGTTTGGTCAGAAGTCGGATCAGGTGGGCGGCGTTCCGCTGGTCGCGCAGATTCTGAACGTTGCAGATCGAACAACCAGTAAGAATATCCTCGACACAATCGGACAGGATTCAGAAGATCTGGTCGAAGAAATTCAGCGACTGATGTTCGTCTTTGACGACATCGCCAAACTCGACGACAAGAGTATCCAGGCGATTCTAAAAGAAGTCGAAAACAGCCAGTGGGCGATGGCACTCAAAGGAGCGTCGGAAGAAATCCGAGGAAAAATTCTGGGCAACCTGTCGAAGCGTGCCGCTGGAAATCTTGAAGAAGAAATGGAATACCTCGGTCCGGTCCGCGTCAGTGATGTCGAGAGCGTCCAGCAGGAAATCGTTGACACGGTCCGACGCCTGGAAGAAGCCGGCACCATCACAGTTGCCAGCGGAGACAGCGACCAGTTTGTTTCGTAGTAAGTCACCATTTTTTCTGAAGCAGAGCCCAATCCTACGTTCCTCTGACTCGTCTGACTCTGATGCCAACCTCACCTCGAATTATGAAACGCCACGTTGCAAATGGAGTGCCGTCGAGTGTCGCATTCAATTTTGAGGATATCCAGAGCCGCTGCGACACTTACAAAGATCAGATCAGCAGCGAGTGTCGCGAGTTAATTCAGAATGCGACGCAGCAGGCCCAGGAAATCCGAAAGAAGGCCCAGGTCGAAGGTCATAGTAAAGGTTATCGCAACGGGCTTAAACAGGCCGAAACCGAAATCACAGAACGCAGCAAGGAACTCGCTGACCAGATGGTCGAGCAGCGATTGAGCACTGTACTGCCAGCCGTTTCTAAGTTACTCGACGAAATCGTGAGTGCTCGGAGTCATTGTCAGGCTGAATGGGAAAGTGAACTGGTCGACCTCTCGACGGGGATCGCCGCGAAACTGATTCGCCGGACATTCGCCGCAACGCCGGAAGCGTTGACGGGACTTGTGCAGGAAGCCGTACAGCTCGCAGTTGGAAAGACTTCGTTGGAATTGCGGCTGAATCCAGGCGATCTTGAAGCGCTGGGCGATCGAGTTCGCGTCGCAGTTCAGAAAAGCGCTCGCGGCATCGAAATAAAACTGCTCGGTGACGACAAGGTCTCAGCAGGCGGCTGCATCGTTGTAACTGAACACGGAGAAATCGACGCGCAGATCGAGACAATGTTGACGAGAATTTCCGACGAACTGCTTGAAGGTATCACGGACTGATCAAGCTGTCTTCACACGCAGCTCACAATAACTGCGACTCACCGACACCGAAAACATTTCACATCAGAGGACTGCTTCCAATCATGCGGCGTTCACAGCACATCCAGCAAATGCTAACACCGAAGATTGTCGGCAGCACAAGTCGCATTGCCGGCCTGGCCGCAGCCGTCCACGATTTTCCGGCGCCGCTGGGTGCTCGTTGCCGCATCCATCGTGAGGGCAAACAGAGCATCGAAGCGGAAGTTGTTGGATTCACCGATGACGAAACGCTGGTCTTGCCGTTCGGTGATTTGCGAGGTATTCGTCGTGGTAACTCAGTCGAGATGACGTGTTCTGTGCCATCAGTCCGAGTCGGAAGAGAACTGCTCGGAAGAGTGATCAACGCACGCGGACAGTTTGTTGACGGAAAACCGCCGGCAGCACTGACGGAGAGAATCAGCCTCTATGGCGAGCCGGTTTCTGCACTCAATCGCCCACGAATCGAACAACCTTTGGCCACTGGACTGCGAGTCATTGATGGTTTGGCAACCTGCGGCCTCGGGCAGAGGTTAGGCATATTCGCCGGAAGCGGTGTCGGAAAGAGCGTGCTACTGGGACAAATGGCTCGCGGAAGTTCTGCCGACGTCAACGTTGTCGTTCTAGTTGGTGAACGAGGCCGCGAAGTTCGTGAATTCGTCGAAAAAGAACTCGGGGAAGAAGGCCTGCGGCGAAGCGTAGTCGTCGTCGCAACTAGCGATGAACCGGCGTTGATGAGAATTCGCGCAGCCTGGCTGGGAACGGCCATCGCTGACTACTTTCGCGGAGCAGGAACTCACGTTTTGCTCATGATGGACAGCGTGACTCGTTTCGCGATGGCTCAGCGCGAGATCGGCCTGGCGACGGGAGAACCTCCTGCAACGAGGGGTTACCCTCCCAGCGTTTTTTCGATCCTCCCAAAGCTACTTGAAAGGAGCGGTCTTACCGATAAAGGAAGTATTACAGGTTTTTACACGGTCCTCGTCGAAGGAGATGACACCAACGAGCCGGTCTCCGACACCGTGCGAGGTATCCTGGATGGGCATCTTGTTCTGTCCCGAAAACTGGCTCACGAAAATCATTGGCCGGCGATCGACTCGCTGGCCAGCATCAGCCGGTCCATGAACGACGTTGTGACTTCAGAGCAAACGGAATCAGCAGCGTTGTTGCGACGGATTCTGGCTGCGTGGAAAGAGTCGCAAGACCTGGTCTCCATCGGTGCTTATCAGGAAGGAACTAACCCCCTGGTCGACACGGCCCTGCAATTGTCCGAACCGATAAGACAATTCCTCACTCAGAATCAGATGGAGTATTCGACACTCGAACAAACTCAACACTCACTCACAGCGCTCACACAGGCGGCGATCCAACTTCTGCAGAATTCTCAGCCAGTACTTCAACAAACTGCCGCACCGATACAGGAACGGGTTTTGTAACTCGGAGGCGATTGCTGTCGAATGAAACCGTTTCGACTCGAAAAAGTACTTGAGTATCGGAAGCATCTGCGCCTTGATGCTCGGAACGCTCTTGCTTCGGCAATTAGTGATGAGCAGACGCTACTCAATCATCAGGCTCAAGCCGAGCGACAGAAACAGCAGCAGATGGGGGAACTCGCAACGTTCGCTCAGTCTGAAAATTTCAATATCGAAGCGGCGGCCCGACGTCGGTACTTCATGGGGCAACTGGATATTCAGTTGATGGTTGTCGCAGAGCAATTGATTCAGGCTCGAATGATTGTCGAGCAACAGCGGATGGTACTTGTAAAAGCGGATCAGGAAGTGAAATCCCTGGAGCGTCTTTACGAGAAGTACGTCGAAGAACAAACCGCTCAGGAACAAAAACGCTCGGAAATCGAACTCAGCGAACAGTGGCAATCGGCCAACTGGTGCTGGTAACCGAAGTTTTGAAAATTGCAGCCGGAAGGATGCGAAATCATGGCAAAACAAGCACTGACAGCGTTCTCAGTCGTCGCCATCTTGACGCTTCTTGCCGAAGGCCTGGCAGGAGGACTGCTATGGTCACAAGGCCGCCTCAATTCAGAGGCGATACGCGAAATTCGTGAAATCCTTAAATATCCCGAAGCGTTAGCCGAAGAACGTGAACTAGCAAGCGAAACCCCCGTCGTCAGCGTCGCGGACGTTTCTCTTACTCGGGCAAAGGCCATTTTGCATCTGGAAGAACGCGAAAACGAACTTGCCATTTTCAAGGGACTGATCGCGGACGACCGAAAACGGGTATCGACCGAACAGGACACGCTGCTGGCTGCTCGAGAACGCTTCGACAAGGAACAGAACGATCGCATCGCAAAGAAGGCGGCAGATGGCATCAAGAAGTCGCTGGCAGTTCTGCAGGCATCGGATCCAGACATAGCAGTTGGCCAACTCTCAGAACTGACACTGGAAGAAAACATACTCCTGCTGGAAGCGATGCCCGAGAAAGACTTCGCCAAAATGCTCGCGGCGTTTGCCGCGGGAGACCAAGACCAGATTGAACGTGGGCAGCAGATTTTTCAAGCGATCACGCGCGGGAAAACTGCGGAAGCAGACATGGGAGAAACGAAATGATCCCGGAGTTCTTAACTGCAAAACTAACGACAAACCGAAATACTTCAGAAGTACCCGTCGGACCTGAAAGCAACTCGTCCGAACAACTTCCAAATCTGGATACTTTTCAAAAAACATTGCAGGAACAGAGAGATCTACGCAATTCCGCAACTGTCAACACGCGTTCCAAGAGCGTCACTGACGAAGTACGCCCGGAGCCGACAAGTTCGAAAACGCCGCGTGACAATACAAACGCCACTGATGAGAAAGTCGGTTCATCGAAAGCTCCGTTAATCGCGACTGAAGAGCTACAGAAGCAAATCGGAATCAAATTGGCAAACTCGGATGCAGACGACGTCTCGGTGTCAGCAACAGTAGACATCCCTGTACCCA
>CALGTK010000138.1 GCA_937904325.1 uncultured Planctomyces sp. | reverse complement strand
ACCACAAGAGTAAAGAGAACATCCGCGGGCTATTGCTGGCGCTCAATCGCCACAATCTCCCCACGACCGACCTGAAACGATCTCTCGAACGACTCCGGCAGATTCAGAGGAATAAGCAGGGAGTCGATGTGAGGCAAACGCTCAACGAAGCCATCAAGCACATGCGTCGCGCGGAAACTTCGCTCGCCAGTGCCTACGAACTGCGTGCGCAGCAGATCGCGGATGGAACATTCAAAGACGCACATCAGTCCGATACCACCGGCGGCACGGTGCCCGCTGGATACGAGAATATGGTCAGCAACTATTTCAAAGCCGTTGCCGAAGAGTCCGCCAAACACAAATAGGACGGCTGGAAGCTTACGCCACGAAACTCCAACCTCAACAAGGAATCATCATATGGGAACTTCAACCAAACCCAATTCTGGCAGCGAAGCGGATGCCCTGGCCAGACTGGCAGAATCAGGGGAATTGATCGCCGCGGAAGTCGGAAAAATCATTGTTGGCCAGGTAGATGTCATCGGTCAGATCCTCGCGGCATTCTTTGCCAGGGGACATGTCGTGATCGAGGGTGTGCCCGGACTGGCCAAGACGCTGATGATCAACAGTCTGGCCGAAACGATGTCACTCGATTTTACCCGAGTACAATTTACGCCCGACTTAATGCCGACCGACATCACCGGTACGACGTTGCTGAACGAAGATGAGCACGGAAAGCGGCACTTTACCTTTTCCAGAGGGCCGGTGTTTACCAACATTCTGTTGGCAGACGAAATCAATCGTACGCCACCCAAGACCCAGGCCGCTCTGCTCGAAGCCATGCAGGAGCGCAACGTCAGTGTGGGCGGTGAAACCTATAAATTGCCCGAGCCGTTCCTCGTGCTGGCCACCCAGAACCCGATCGAGCAGGAGGGCACGTATACCTTGCCCGAAGCACAGCTCGATCGGTTCCTGTTCCTGATCAAGATCGATTACCCGTCGCTCAGCGAAGAAGAAAAAATTCTGTTATCCACCACACTGGAATCGCTGCCGAAGCTGGCTCACATCATCGGTGGTGAGGATATCATCCAGATGCAGAAAGCGGTTCGCGGAATCGCGGTAAGTCCTGAGGTGGCCAACTATGCCGCACGTCTGGCCCGCGCTACCCGACCGGGCCGCGAAGAAGCTCCAGAGTTCGTCAATCAGTGGGTGCGTTGGGGATGCGGCCCGCGAGCCGGACAAGGGTTACTGTTGGCGGCCAAGTCACACGCTGGTCTCTCCGGTCGGAGCGAAGTCACCTTTGCGGACGTGAGGAAATTCGTGCATCCCGTTTTACGGCATCGCATGGGTTTGAACTTCGCCGCAGTCAGTGAAGGCCAGACGACCGACGATATTGTCGACATGCTGCTGAAACATGTTTCCGAGCAGATGTCCGCCGCAGCGTAGCGCGGGGTGGCTGTCTGAGCGCAGGGCCAACGGCCCAATGGTTTGCCCAGCCCAACGGGCTGGGACAGCGATCGAAAAAATGTCCGGGAGGGCCAACGGCCCTCTTAATTCGGGCATTTCCCGCAAACCCAGCCCGTTGGGCTGGGTTAGGTAAACGAATGGCCCTTTAGGCCGAGTTGACAATGGATAGCAAACGGATGAAGACGCATCGATACGCGACAACCTGGCTGTTTATGACAGTCTCTTTGTGTTGGTCATTTCCTGCGCCTGCCTGGGCTGAGGTGATCGGACGGGTCAGCAATATTGTGCCCTCGACGATTCAGGTCAGTCCCAACGGTGACCATGTTCTTGTTGTGAGTGTAAATCCACAGACGAAAAAGCGGCAGGTCTATCTTGATGGAAAGGCTTTGCCGGGTGTGTATGACGCCATTGCCGGCGGCACTCCGTTTTTCAGTGAGGATGGCAGGCACCATGTTTTCGTGGGCACGCGAGGCGAACAGTGCATGGTCGTTCTCGACGGTGTGGAGCAGACACCTTATGCCATCACCAAAGCTGGCTGGCCATTTGCCGGGCTCGTGTTCGGCTCGGACGCAACGAAGACGCACCTGGCCTATCAAGCCAGCAAGGATGGCCGACATTATGTCGTGGTGAACGGTAAGGTACTTGGGCGTTACGACAGTGTCATCGTAAAAGATAAACCCGCGCAGCGCGGGATCTGGGATTTTCGTTTTGCCGGTGACTACTTCGCTTATCGCGCCAAGGTGGGCCAGAAAATGGTGGCTTGTCGCGGTAGGATCCAAGGGACCAATATTACGCTGGTCACCAGCAAACCTTACGACTTGATCGGTTCGGGATCACCAGTACGGATGGGCGGAAAGACCGACGCGACCGACAGCGAGTTGTTCGCGTTCGTTGCGAAGGAAGGCCCGGGAAAAGAAAACATTCGCGAACTTCCCGGCGACAAGCCGATCAGCGAGAAGACCTGGAAGTATATTGCCCCAGGCACCTTGCGTGCGTCGCCTGCCCGACCAGGAGAAATGGTCTACGTTGGGGGCGACACGCAGTGGAACGTGGTTGTCGGCGAGAGACAGTGGCCCGCCAGCGAACGTTTAGGCCGGCTAATGGCGTCCCCGTCCGGTGAGACCTGGGCCTGTATGACCAGGACGGACGACAAGTTGGTCATGATGGTCAACGGCGTGCCAGGCAAGGTGTACACCCAAATTCAATACGGCGATACCGTGTTTCCCGCCGGGGATGAGCGCGTGATTTACGGCGTGTCAACGCTCGACGGTTCCAAAACGCCCGCCCGGATTGTCGTCGATGGAAAAGAGGGCAAAGCCTATACGCAGGTCCGAGGCAACAGCGTGGTCTTCAGTGCCGACAGGAACTCGATGGCCTATGTGGCCGGTGATGGAAACAAGAACTTCGTGGTTGTGGACGAATCTGAAGGCCCGGCCTTTGATGATATCTACGATCTGCGTTTCTCGCCTGTCGGATCTCGTCTGGCGTACGGTGCCCGGCGCGGGCTGGAGCACTTCGTTGTCGAGGGCGGCAAAGAACACGGGCCCTATGAAAATATTCAGCGGGGCTCACTGGTATTCCGCCCGGACGGCAAGGATCTGGCCTGGGCTGCCTTCGCGTCTGATGGCAGTTGGCACGTCTGCGCCAACGGCAAGTCGATCGACTCTGGATGCGACCGCGTTGTCAGTCAGATTACGTTCTCTCCCGACGTGTCCGTGCCAGCTTATGTCGGGCGGTACGTGTCCGATGGAAAGCCTTCCTTTGCCATGTCATACGGCGGCAGACTCGGCAGAGAGTACGACGCCATTTGGATGGGGGATGGCGGAAAGCTGTTCGTTCAAGAGAACGGCAGCATCAAGTATTTTGCCAAGAGCGGATCCCTGCTGTATCGAAATATTGCGAAAACGCCTTAAGGCGGCGTTACCGCAACGGACAAAATGTCAAATGTATATCGCTCGGCATTTTCCGCGGCGGGTTACGGCTCCAACAACTTACTCCGCCTTATAGTTTGCGCAGGAAAACACTGGACCCGGCGTTAACAGATGTAGAACCAGGTTTTATCCGATGACGAAACTCAAACTCATCCTGGCCAGTTTCTTTCTCCTGCTGATTGCTCACACGCATGCCGACGACACTCCGCCGGAGCCGGGGTTCAGGTGTGTCTTCTTCGCACCACTGGTTCCCCACGAGACAGAGTCTCCGCTGGCAGGCATTCATGACAGGCTGCCAGCAATCGCCAGGAAGGGCGGAGTACCGGGGCATTCGCAGGTCGCATTAACCCTCGACCCGGACAGAGGGAAGCGAGCTGCACAGATCAAAGCGGCTCTTTCAGACGCACCTGTCGATTTGCTCGCCCTGCCCTTTTCGAGAACGATCCTGGGCAGTCGAACTCAGTTTATCGAAATCATGGACCAGGCCCTGGCGATCAATCCCAGGATGCAGTTTCTGATTCAAATCCCCGGCCCGCTGAATATCCCGATCCGAAACGTGAAGGAATTCCGATACAACAGTAACCGGTTTCACAAAAGCGTGTTTGGCGTGATTGTTAAACCCCTCAGAGAGCGTTATCCGAGCAACCGGATTAGCTGTGCCTTCTACGGCCAACCCGCCACGGAGCTGAAATCTCAATTCGACGACAAGCAGCTGACGGGGATCACTTCGCTCGTCGGCGAGCAGGGCGTATTTCGCACCAAGGCGGGACAGCCGGGCCCCATCCTTGCCGATCTCAATGCGATGTTTACCCTCGCGCTGATCTACGATGTCGATCTTG
>CALGTK010000137.1 GCA_937904325.1 uncultured Planctomyces sp. | reverse complement strand
TGCACTCGAGCGGCGGTCGGGTGTCAAATCCGAATTCCATGTCGCTCGCCGCTGCCGGGTGAAGCGATCGTTATTCAATCACTGGTTACTCTCAAATACCACGTCTGGAGATCGTATTACGGTCGCAAAGGTTGTCTGTGAACGATCCAGTCACTCGACGTCACCTCACACGCGTCGAACGGCGTGGAAATCGATCGTGGAACCTAATCGCTGCGTAGTGGGAAAGATCCTGTCGTATGCGGCGGCAAGTGCATGAAAGAAACCAATGAACGCTGATCGGAACACATTATTGACTACAATTGGGGTTGTACTCACGGCAGGCTGTGGGTCGCACCTGGGAAGCGTCATCAGCGCTGATTCTGATATGTTTATGCATATGTTCACCCAAACTTGCCTTGCTGGATTTGCGGCTGGCATATTGATGGTTGCCAAGAGCTTTAACTCGCCGATGAGACAACAACTTGACGATTTGAAAACAGAATTGAAAGAACTCAGCAACCGAATCTCTGGCTCGCAATCGTGATTCATCCCACGCAGATCAGCCAGTCGTCACACTGATGAATCGTTGCGTCGAAGGACATTGCGTCGCAGCTTGAATAACAACACAATGCACCGGAGTTGCCGTCCGGGCCGAACTTGAAATCCACGTCGCTGGCGGCAACCCGGTGATGCTGGCCGTTAGCTTGCGGTCGGCCGTACTCGCAGGTGGAGCTCTCTTTATGAAACTCTTCGTATCGTGCGTCTGTGTGTTTTGCCTCGTTCAGTATGCCCCCCTACGCGGCAACGAAGACGTTTCGCGAGAACAACAGTTCCGGCCGTTGGATAAGAGGACACAGTGCATCGTGCTGTTCCGAGAAGCACTCGTGTCGATCTCTGGCAAGAACGTACCCGCACTTACCAAGATCATCGCCGATGGGCACGGGCCAAACAAATTCACAGTCAATCTAAACACGACGCCCTTACCCACCTACCTGAAAGCCGCTGTAAGTGAACCCGAACGATTTCTTAAGGGCAATTTTCCACACTCCGCAACAATACACGCAACTTTCGACAAAATACTTTTTTCCGATCTTCAAACAGAAAAAGAGGCGGTCACGGTGAAAGACGCTATGACCACGGTCGAAGGTCGTGAGGTGCCTTTCAAGTCAAGAAAGGGTGAACAATCCGGGAAGTTGTATACTATCGATATCAAAATTCACGGAATCAAAGATCGGCGTTTTTCGCAACTGCGATTTGTCGAGGCTGACGGTCGCCTATTTTGGGTTCCATTCGGAGCGTGACACGAAATGCAAACTAACAAATCGCTCAACCGAAGCGGCGGTTGGGCGCGTGTTCAGAATCCGAAAATCACTGGTCACCGCCCGGTTAGCTCAGGCGTTATGCCGCTCATGGATATGCCCACACATCAATGAATGAAATGCAATCTAAATCACCATGTCCGTCAACTGCGATACCCAAAAGAGTATTTCATTTCGGGCGATGCTTCTGGCTGACATTCCTCGTTCTATCACTTGCGTATGCCTGGTACTGCTTTTATGTGCCCGTCAATAGCATCGCCTGGGCTGACAACTACACTTCGGCCCAGCAACATGCAGCCGACTCTGCCAAGCCGATTATCCTATACTTTACTGGCGAGTGGTGTTCTCCCTGCCGAGTAATGAAACGTCAAGTGTGGGCTGATGAACAGGTAAAGACGCTGGTTAACTCGCAATTCATTCCTGTGGCAATTGACGTGGATAACCCCGCCAATGCTGCGGTGCTGGCCCGTTACAAAGTCGGCGGAGCGCCAGTCACGATCATTGCGGACTCGCAAGGAAACGCTTTGCGATGGCGAGTAGGGGGAATCGGTAGACCTGAATTCCTCGAATTGCTCAGGGCGCCGAATCCATCCGCTGAAAATGACTTGTGATAGCAAGCTGATAACTCAAAGGAACGCCGGCCATCATTTAGCGGCGGATAACAATGGGTTGCACACGGAGTCGCGGTCCGCGCGTTTTTTTCCATTGCCAAATCGTTCGCCACGGCCCCGTGAACGCTGCCGTTATCTGGCACGAACAGAGAAAACAGTCTAAGAAAACGCTTTACAAACCGTCTAGCAAACAGGTAGCACCAATGAACATTCGGAAACGCCGATTTGCGATGGAGACTTCATGAAACCGATTCTTACTTATCTTTCTGCTCGGACGACGGGCCTCGTTCTCTTCGTCATTACAGCTCAGTTGTCGTTGGCAAATGATCAGCCTTCGTTCGAGAGAGTTAAAGTCTACGCAAAAATCATTTTGCCCGTCGAATCACTTCGCGAAGGATCTCACCCGATCGTTGAATCGTGGATTGCCAGAAAACTGCTCAAGCGTGGCAAATCTGATGTCAGAGCCGTAACGCACTGGATCCGCCTTGCTGAGAAAGGTGAAAAAACAACTCGTGTTTGGGATGCAATCGTCGACGGGAAGGGCTGGGGCTGCCCCGTCGTCGGAAGGGTCGTTGAGCGCACCAGGGATGGTAAAATCAAGGTGGACCTGTCGGGCTGGTCGCCGGGTGCACCTGAGATCAAGGGGCAAACTCTCGCAGGTGAAATCGGCAGCCGCAGAATCGCGGTAGTCGATACCGGCGAGGGCGATGAGAGTGGTATTGCGTATGTCGCGCTCTTTGTGGGACCAGCGTTAGATACCCCGAAATCGACACAGAATTAGGAATTAAACATAGCCAGATAACCAACGGATGAACCGGA
>CALGTK010000136.1 GCA_937904325.1 uncultured Planctomyces sp. | reverse complement strand
GGACTGCGCTGTCCTCTAACTGGTTTGGAAGGACGGGGCCAGAGCACAGCGGGCTTTATAAGCTTCGCCTGCAGGCTAGTGGTATCCGTCCACCCGGCGGCCAACCGGCCCACCTGAGCATCGGAAGGTCGACCAGTGAGGAGACGGTTGACGGACTCATTGAATTTGACATTACGGCATCGGAAGACAGTCCGCAGGTGTATGAGTTTGAGGTGTTTCTCGAGATGCCAACGGGACTGCATTTCGCCGTGGTGGCCACCGATGTTGTGGACAGACGGGGCGGCGCCGCCTTCCGCAATGCGCTCGCCAGTCGGGGCGGTTACATCTTCACGCACAGCAGTGAGACCGTGCTGCTGAACCCCAACGCTCCGCAGATGTTCGATGGTGAAGGGAACGGCATCTTTTCGACGGTGCTTCTCGATTGGATCGAGTGGGAAGGGCCATTGGTAACCGAGGCGGAAAAGTCTCGACGCAATGGCGTGCTGCCGCCAGACGACGCCAAGCCGGAAGTGGTCGCTGCGCATCTGCACCGTTTTGCCGAACGCGCCTGGCGACGACCAGTGAAGACGGAAGAACTGGATGACTACCTTGAGTCTTACCGTGTCGAACGCGAGGCGGGTGAAAAAACGATCGATGCGTACCGTATCGCGCTCCAGGGCGTGCTCACCTCCAGAAATTTCATCTATCTCGTTGAGGGCGAACCGAATCATCGCGTACGATTGACCGACTCGGAACTTGTCTCGCGTCTCTCGTATTTTCTCTGGAGTTCGATGCCCGATGACGGTCTCTTTAATGCGGCTAGAAGCGGTAACTTGAACGACGAGGGGTTGCAGAACGAAGTGGACCGGATGTTGACGGACAGCCGAATCAACCGCTTCATTGATGACTTCTCGCGACAGTGGCTGCAACTGCACCGTGTGGGCATGTTCCCGCCGGACAAAAAACTCTACCCCAGCTACGATGACTGGCTCGAGACGAGCATGCGGGCCGAGCCGGTCGAGTATTTCCGCGAGATGCTCGCGAAGAACCTGCCCGTCGAGGGCTTCCTTGATTCCGACTGGACCATGGCAAACGCTCGGCTTTGCGATTTCTACGGACTGCCCGAGCCGAAGACGGGCAGCTTCCAGCGCGTCTCGCTCAAGCCCGAGGACCATCGCGGCGGTCTGCTCTCGATGGGCGCGGTGCTGGGGTTGACCTCGGATGGAACACGCCACCGTCCGGTGCATCGCGGCGTGTGGGTCAGTGAAACGATCTTCAACAGGACTCCGCCGTCACCTCCGGCCAATGTGGATCCGATCGAGCCCATTCCGCCCACGGGCACCAAGATCACTATCCGCCAGCGAATTGAAGCACACGCGAAGGACGCGAGTTGTGCGGCCTGTCATCGCAACATTGATCCATTGGGACTGGCATTCGATCAGTACGATGCCGTCGGCCAGTGGCGCACCCGCGAACGCGTTCCAACAGGCGTGGGTGAGGATCCGCTGGTTGATGCCTCGGGCGTCATGCCTGACGGCCGTCCATTTAGTGATTCCATCGAATTCAAACGGCTGCTGCTTGAGGATCGTGACAAGGTCGCGAGAGCCTTCATCGAACACCTCTGCACCTATGCCCTCCGGCGTGTGCTCACAGTGGATGACCGTGACGACCTTGAGTCGATTCAAGAAGAATCGCAGAAGAACCAATACAGAGTCAAGGACATCGTACGTTCCGTAGCGTTGTCGGAACTGATGAGCAAGCGATGAGAGTATAGCTGTTAGCCAGCGACCTGGCTGGAGGCCACGACCGTTCGCTGTTTTAATGAACCTATCAGGAAAGAATCACGCTGAGTCATGACTACTCGACTCATCGCCAGTTTTTGCGTTTTGCTGTCCGGCTCATCTTCCTTCGCTCAGGTGGAGCGAATCTGGCTGGGGCATCGTTCTCACACTCCCGGCAAACTCGTCGTCAACTGGATGACGAAAGAGCCGGGTGATTCAGTCGTTCGTTTCGGTAGAACGCAAAAGTACGGACAAGAAGTTCGAGTCGCCAATAACACGACAATACACCATGTCGAAATCCCACTCGAGGAAACCGGCGGCGTCTATCACTACTCCGCCCACACCGGCAACCAGTCATCAAAAGATGCGACGTTTAAGGGGTATCCGACTGACGTGTTGAGAGTCGCCGTCGCAGCCGACTGGCAAGGACTGCCCGACCTGTCTGCAATCAGGAAGGACGACGTGCATCTTCTGCTGACCGCTGGCGACAACATCTCAAACACGCATCAGCTTTGTGGTCCTGGAATCAAAGAATGCGTGAAACCCTATGCCCGCCTGATCGACCGCTACTCCGAACTGTTCCGGTCGGTGCCTTTCATGCCCGTGCCTGGCAACCATGACAAGGAAATGAAGCCGCGGGGCAGCAAGCCACCGGAGCAACCGGTGTACGACATCGACGCCACGGCGTTCCGTCGTTTTTTCGACTTACCGGGCGAGGAATGGAAATGGCATTTCGAGGTACCCGGTTTCGATGTTCGATTTGCAGCACTTGATCTCAATCACACCTCGGACTTTGGCACGACCTGGCAGGCGTGCCATGCTTTCAAAAAGGACTCAGAACAATTCCGCTGGTACGAAAAATTGATGAGTAATAAGGCACGGACTTTCGTTGTGACGCTCTACAACGAGCGGAATGGGTCGATGCGTGCTCAGGAGCGGGGAGCATGGCATAACATGTTCCGCAAAGGCACGATTGCGATCACAGGATTCGGGTACTACGCCGAACGTGCCGAGGTCGATGGCTTCACGTATTACAACACATCACTTAACGGCAAAGGCAACCAGTATCCCGACTCTAATTCAAAGTTCCTGAAAGACGCCGACAGCTACATCCTGCTGACGCTTATGAAGAATCCGGCGAAGATGGTCGTCGAAATCAAGGGACTCGATGGAACTGTGCTGGATCGAAAAGTGTATAAATAAAATCCGTTTAATCACAAACTACTGGACGCAATCCACAGGACAATCAGCGAACTTACCAAAGTCAAGAGCATGCTCGACACCTTCGCCCAAAGGTTCAGAGTCAATGACCAACTACTAACCGCTAAAGGCTATTCCCAATGAGCAACATTCAAACACAATCCTGGCTGATCGACCGCCGCTATGCCCTGCGCGCGATGGGTACCTGCATCTCGCTTCCATTCCTGGAATGCATGATCCCGCTCAACGCGGCGGAGCAGCAAACGGAAACTCCTCGGCGCAGTGCCTTCATCTACCTCGCGAACGGCGTCCATTCGTTGAACTATCAGATCACGACGGCGGGTAAGGATTACCAGTTTTCCCGGTCGCTTAAGCCTCTGGAGAAGTACCGCCAGGTCATCACTCCTGTCAGCGGTCTGCATCATCCGGGAAGCCTCGGGCACCACCACAACTGCATCAACATCTGGCTGACTGGCGGAAAGATCGGCCCTTCGGAACGCAACATCATCTCCGTGGATCAGAAGATGGCCCAAGTCACCGCGCAGCACACTCGCTATCCTTCCATGGAGATTGCCCTGACACAGGGTTCACTCGCCTGGACCGCGGATGGCGTCCAGCTTCCCGCGATGCGTCGTTGCAGCGAGATCTTCGCGTCTCTCTTCGAGGAAC